>NZ_BAAAMU010000001.1:76666-351152 GCF_039529435.1 Nonomuraea maheshkhaliensis | reverse complement strand
CGACCAGCACGGCGTCATCCCAGCTCACACAGCAAATGGCGGCTGCCGTACTAGGCAGCACCTGACGATGCTTTCGCGGCCTCGGTGAGTTGGTCGGCAGATCATGTGGTGAAGGAGCAGAGCCGTCAACAGTCGCGCAGTGGCGCCGACGCCTCACGAGGTCCCGAGCCGCACTTGTGCCACTGCACGCCAGTCCCAAACCGTCTCCGGGCCGTCCTGGTTGACGATGTGGATGCTACGAATAGTTACGTCGCGCTCGGGGAGTTGCTTGCCGAGCGCAGTAATGATGGGAGCCGCCGGACCATCAGCACTGCTGTACGCCACAGTGACGTGCGGTACCCACGCTGTATGAGCTAGAGCACCATCACGGCCGGTGGCCGCCCGCGTGGCGAACTTCGCCGCTTCGAGCAGTGGGCGAAGACGGTTCGCCGGGCGTGCCTCCAGGACCACCGCCTCAGGGTGGTAGAGCACGCGCCCTAGCGTGACGGTGATGGGTGCGACTCGGGCGAGTTGAGCCGTTGCCTCCTCCGCCATCACATTCACCTGATGGCCCGTGATCTCATGCGAGTAGCCGGCGACCAACGTGGTGAGGTGGATGAACTTCTGTGGCACCAGATCGAGGCCGGGCAGGCCAGCGAGGCGGTCGTGAGCCTCTTGGACGATGGCCCGTGCTTCAGGGTCCTCACCCAGGAGAACGTGCCAGTAGAGCTGGCCCTGACCTGGCGGCAGCATGAGCGCTCGTCGCTTCTCCCAGCGGTTCGCCATCCGCGTCGGTAGCGGGCTCACGCATCCTCCTCGACAGGGGCGGGCAGAGCCCGAGCGGAGTTGAACGTCTTGATCTGCTCGCGCAGCGTGGTCACCATATCCGAGCCGCGGAACCGTGGGGCGGCCAATCGTGCATCCATCCGCACCAGGTAGTTGGTGATCGTGGACAGCCGGTGTTCCGGGGGCAGGGACAGGGCGGGTGTCACCTGTTCGGCGGCGGCGTCCAGGTCCTCCATCATCACGTACGCGATGCCGGCGGCGAAGCGGACTTGTGCCCAGGTGCCGGCTACCCAGGGAGCGCCGTGGGCCCATGCGTCGTCGGCCGCCGCTGCCGCACGTAGCGCCGCAGTATGGTCGCTTGCCTGGAGCGCCACCGACAGGGCGTACAGTGCCCGCCTTGGCGCTGGGCACGACCAGGGCGTCACGCCGGAGTCGCCGGCCACGGAAGCGGCTGCCTCGTCCGCTCGGTGAAGGGCTTCTCGGGCTCGGTCGAAGTCGCCGAGCAGGCTTGCGGCGTTCGCCTCCTGACTGGCCAGGAGTACCCGCAGGGGCGTGGGCGGGCTGCATTCGTAGCCGCGTCTGGCCGCGTCGGCAGAGACCGTGTATCGGCATCGCCACCGCTCGGTCTTGGCTTGGGCACTCAACGCCGCCGCCTCGCACGCGCCAGCCTCTTGAGCTGACAGGAGGGCTGCCCTGCCGTGGATGATGGCCGATTCGTCGTCGTACAGGTCGCCCAGCAGGATGCAGGCGTGGGCGAGGAGTTCGGCGTCGATCCGGAACAGCTCGCGCGTCTGGTGGAGCCGCTGCTTGCCACCTCGCAGGAGCCCCAGCACTCGCCGGTGCAGGCGCAGCACATCGGCGAGCAGCGGCGCGGGCGCGGTCTGGGTGTGACGCTGCGTCAGGTGGTAGCGGGTCTCGTCGATCATGGCGATGGTGCTGTCGCCGACGTTGGTTTGTTCGATCCAGGCCGTGTGCTCGATCAGGTCGCCGCTCATCGGGAGCGTCCCCACCAGCTCGCCGTCACGGTCGAAGAGAACGGCCTCGTCCATGCCGAACACGCGGCAGTACAGCAAGGGGTAGGGGTCCTTCGGGCGGCTGTTGCCCGCCTCGTGATCCTTGATCCTGCGGACCACCGACTCGAACTCAGGCAAGGCGATCTCCTCGCCTGCCGCCTGGAACAGATGCCTGGCCAGTTGCTTCTGTGACCAGCCACGCTGACGTCGCTCATCGCGAATGCGTTCGGCCCACCGGGGAGTTCTGGGCTGTTCCAGCATGCCGTCGCACCTCACCACCGAGTTGGGGGACACGGTCGCCGCCCCCAGTGTCCCCCAACCGCATCTGTCTACGCTTCGTTACTGAGCGTTGTGATGGATTCGTGTACTGGGACACGAATCACCTAGACGCCGACACCAGATTCGGGCTCGACGAGCTCTTGCGTGCCACGGCTCAGAGCGTTCGCCAAGCCTCCGCGCTGGCGGCGCTCATACAGGAATTGCGGGACCGACAGCTCGCCGTACTACACGGCACCTATCCGGCTTGGGACATCACCCTTGAGCGCGATTCCACGGAGAGGCTGTGGTGGACCGCCGTGCCGCGTCGGTCTCTGACAGTTGAGTTGGTGACAGAAGGGGTTATGCGCATCGTCCTCTGTGAGGACGCGATTGCTCTCGCGACAGCCCTGGCCTGGCAGTCGACTCTGATCAACAACGTCGAGAACCGTGCAGGGTACCCACACGTCCATGCGGCTTGTCGACTGCAGGGGCGGCTGGCATGACGTCGACGCTTGAGCAGGCATGTGATCTTGATCTGCGCGGTGCGTTCAGGCGCTTCTACGTCTGGCGTGACGCCGAGGGCCTCTGGCGTGCAAGGCCGCTGCCCAAGCTGACGGCCGGCGAAGTCGCCTATGGCGTCCTGCCGGAGTTGGTCGCTGACTCGCCCCTGCAGCTCGCCTACAAGTGCACCTGGCAGCGGAGCCGTCGCAAGGTCCACCGGTACCTGAGGAAGTACGGCGCGGGGGAACCGGAGCATGACCCAGCCTCCTGACGAGCCCGTACCTGAGTGGGAGCCGTACCGGCGCCCTCCGAAGGACCGCATCCGGATCACGGAGACCTCATGTTGCGGCGCCTACGAGTGGGCCTGCCAAGGCGGGCAGTTCCTCATCCTCCGGCGGACCCCTACAGGCCAGTACGAGGAGACGGCCAGGGGGCTGTACCGGCATGCACGGCCGGTCTGGCAGGCGTTGCTCGTCCTTCACGAGGACGAGCACAAGCGGAAGGCGCGGGCTCGGATCGCCGCCAGCCCTAAGCGGCGTGACCGGGCGCTTCCGGGGAACCCCGCTGCATGAAGCGGCACCGCGGCGACCCACAACTCCTCTTCGAGCGCGGAAGCTGATCCAATCTGCGGCGTTGCGCGGCATAGTGCGAGCTGGCCACGTCCGCGATGACCAGCGAGGGGGTGTGGGGTTGAACGTCGGCATGCAGGGTTCTGCGGATTATGCGGCGCGTCCGACAAAATCGACCCCCGTCCACCAGCATGAACAAGCTGGTCCCGTACGGCGTCCCTTCGCCGTGTGTAGGGAAAGACCAAGGGGAGACATGGTCCGCGAAGCTTCGCCAGGGGTCATGTCCCCCGCCCTACCCTAGAGAGACTGTGCCTCGGCGAGGGAGCGCGATGAGCAAGGCGAAGGACGCCCGTATCTACGTCCGAATTGCAGACGACCTCCGCAATCGCATCCTCCAGGGTGATCTGCCGGCCGGTGCCATGGGACGTGGAGTCCGCTGCCCAGGCATCACCCGCCTGACGCACCGCCGTGCATTGTGCCCCATCAAGCTGGCTAAGGTCAGCCGCAAGATCTTGCACAGCGGCATCCGACAGCACGAGCAGCGCCCGTCCGCACACGCGGCGCGGCTCCAGCCAACCTCGGCCTACTGCACCCCACAATGCCTGTGTAAGTCCGATGACGCGCAACCCTACGCTCGGGTCCGGTACAGCACGCACCTCCGCTCCGAAGGAGCCTGTGAGTTCCTCACCACCGGGCAAACGAACCGCATGCAGGACGGCAGCGTGAGCGCCGGTCGGCTGCACAGCATCAACGGCGGCCACGCCGCCGGACACCATCAGCGACACAGTTAACCGCGTCAAGCCATCCTTATTCATAACTTCACCGTAACTCCGGCCTCTGACGGTGACCACAGGCCCCCACATACAGACGCAGAACTGTAGGAAGGTCGGGTCCTTCGATGGGCGTGGCCTCATCGTGAGTTCAGGCGCTGACAGCATGCAGCAGCGCAACAGGGCCTACGCGACCCGAGGCACGCAGATCTCGGTTGGCCACAGGACTACATGTTGCCTTGGACCCATCGCAGCTCGTTCACAACGGTTTGCAGATGCGAGACGGTATCGGGAAGGCTCTGCAGGAAGGACGCCGCCTTCGCGAGCGCTGCCACGGTGTCCTCATCAGGGAGGTCGTCTACTACTGCATATAGCTGGTTGACGAGATCGGCCGAGTTGTGAAGCTTCGTCGCCGCGTCTACGAGGCCAGGTAGCACGTCGGGAAGATGCTGAAGAGCGAGACTCGCCTGCGCGAGCATTGGGGCATAGTCTCCTAGGCTCACGAGGCGATCAGAGGAACTGCTCAGCATGGTGATCAGGTCAGGATCGAGGCCTACCGCGTTCAGCCGCGCTTCTGCCAGTTCGTCGATGAGGGCGCGCAGAAGCGCTGCTGCTTCTGCATCGAATGCGGCGAACTCGTCCATCGCGAGCTGCATTCGGCCAGCGAGCATCTCGTTGGCCTCAACGAAGATCTCGTGCAGCCGCTCCTCCGTAAGCCTCCCCAGACCTTCCAGAACCATCAGGCCCGAACCCTCCCGCCGGCGCTTCCATTCCTGCAGCACCTGCGGCGGGTACAGGTCTTGTCTACGCCCGTCGATCCTTCGGTGATGCGGGCGGCAGAGCAAGATGATGTTAGGGAAGTCATCCAGCTCTTCCGGGCTAAGGTCTTCATGCTCCCGAGGCCCGCCCGGATTGGCCGCGTAGATGTGGGCCTTCTCTACGTTGAGTTCCGGAATTCCATCGATCATCTTCACGATTGGTTGATCGCATGGAGGGTCGGGCCAGTAGCACGTGCCCTGCGCCAGCGCGTAGAGGGCGGCGAGAGTGCTGTCGGAGTAGCTGCGTTGCCGTCCCAAGGTGCTTGAGTCCTTTCCTGAGGGCTCTGTGACGCTCCTTCTGACGGTAGACGCGCACGTTGCGGGAGCCAGTGTCGCCGCAGACACATCCCAGGCGCTGCGCTCCCCCAACCATGATCGCTAGGGAACGTATAGGGAACGATCAACCGTAGAGCGCCGGTGTCACCCGTGGACAGCCGGACACAAAGCGAGAGGCCCGTCACCGCGTTTCCGCTGGTGACGGGCCTCTCCCCGCTGGTGTGGCAGGTGCAAGGTTCGAACTTGCGTAGGCTGAGCCGACGGTTTTACAGACCGCTCCCTTTGGCCACTCGGGCAACCTGCCGTGCCATCCGCTCTCGCGGCGACAGACAGAAGAATAGCGGACTTCGGAGGTGCACGTGACACCGGTTTGTCCCGAGCCGGGATCCAGATCGCTTCGTGTCTTGAGGAGGGAGGGGGTGGAGCGTTCTCTCGCGGCCTTTGTCCCATGAGGTGATCCGCTTGGGGGCCGAGGCTGGTCTCCATGTTCCGGTAGGCCGGGAGCCGGTCGTGAGGGTCCGGAGCAGGGGGTTCGATTGGTTGGTGAGAGGGCTGCGGGCGTGTTGGCGGGTGAGGGGGGTGGGTGTGTCGGCGGAGGTGGGTATGCGCCGGCAGGTGCTGTGCGGGTGCGGGTGGCGTCGCGTTCTTTTGGTGGGGTGGCCAGGAGGGGTGTGCGGGCGGGGGTGTCGTGGGTGTGAAGGGGAGTTGAGGGTGGGGCAAAACGGGGTGAAACGGAGGCGGGGAGGGTGTGGGGTGGGTTGGGGGCCTGCACTGGAGGGCGATGCTGGCTAGGCTCGTTCGCTGGGTCCGGAGCGTTTCGGGGCTGGGCCTGAATTCATCGCAGCTGAGAGGATGTGTGCTTTGGCCGATTCATCGTTCGACATCGTCAGCAAGATCGACCGCCAGGAGGTCGACAACGCTCTCAACCAGACGGTCAAGGAGCTCGGGCACCGGTTCGACTTCAAGGGCACCGGGGCGAGTATCGAGTGGTCCGGGCAGAACAACATCGAGATCAAGGCGAACAGTGAGGAGCGGGCTAACGCCGCGCTCGACGTGTTCAAGGACAAGGTGGTCAAGCGGGGTCTTTCGCTTAAGACGCTCGATGCGGGCGAGCCCAAGCTTTCGGGGAAGGAATACCGCATGGCGGTCGCCCTGAAGGAGGGGATCGATCAGGAGCATGCGAAGAAGATCTCCAAGATGATCCGCGATGAGGGGCCGAAAGGGGTCAAGGCTCAGATTCAGGGCGAGGAGCTTCGGGTGAGCTCCAAGAAGAAGGACGATCTGCAGGACGTCATCACGCTGTTGAAGGGCAAGGACCTGGACATCGCCCTCCAGTTCGTGAACTACCGCTAGCCGACCTGGGCATGCTGTACCGCTCCGAACTAGCACGAGCGTCGCGGAGAGCGCATCCGGGGCACGGGGAGTGAAGAGGGCTTCGTCGGTATATGTCGGTATCTATCGGTGTAGATGTGTGGCGGGCTTCTTCTCTCTACCTCCCCTGTGTCCCGGGGCTGCCGTTCTCTCTCATGCGTCGGGTGATGTTCGTGGGGCCGTAATGCTGATTTTGGGTGGCTTTCGATCGTATGCTCGGCAAACGTGACGAAGATCCCTCTGCGCCGGTTCACGGCACGTGTGCTGCCCGTTGACGAACACGACCGCGTGCTGCTGCTGCACGGTCTTGATCCGGCCCAGCCGGAACGGCGGTTCTGGTTCACGATCGGGGGCGCCGTGGAAGGTGATGAGACGCCTCAGGAGGCCGCGGCGCGGGAACTGTATGAGGAGGTCGGGATTCGGGCCTCCGTGGAGGAGTTCAGCGGGCCGCATGCCGAGGCGCTGATCGAGTTCGAGTGGAGTGAGTACGCCTTCACCCAGGATCAGGTCTTCTTCGCGATTCGGGTGAATGGTGGGGCGGAGGCCGTGTCGTTCGAGCATATGGAGCAGATCGAGAAGGATACGACGATCGGGTATCGGTGGTGGAGTGTCGCGGAGCTGGAAGCCACCGAGGAGGTCGTTCATCCGGAGGATCTGCCGGTGATTTTGCAAAGGGTCGCGGCGGCCGACGACGGTGGCGATCAGCGGCGGTAGCCGGCCATGCGCTCCAAGCGGGCGACTCGCTCCGAGGTGGGCGGGTGGGTGGAGAAGAGGCGGGCGAGGCCGGAGCCGCTGAACGGGTTGGCGATCATCATGTGGGCGGCCGAGGTCAGGCGGCTGTTCTCCGGGAGCGGGAGGCGGCGGGCGCCCATCTCGATCTTGCGGAGGGCGGAGGCCAGCGCGAGCGGGTCACCCGTGAGCCTGGCGCCCGATTCGTCGGCCTGGAACTCTCTCGTGCGGGTGATGGCCATCTGCACCATGGTGGCCGCCACGGGGCCGAGCAGCATCATCAGCAGGGCGCCCACGAAGCCGGGGCCCTCGTCGTCGTCGGAGCCGCCGAAGAAGACGGCCACGTAGCTGAGCCAGGTGATCATCGTGGCCAGCGCGCCGGCGACGGAGGAGATGAGGATGTCGCGGTTGTAGACGTGGGACAGCTCGTGGCCGATCACGCCGCGCAGCTCGGCCTCGTCGAGCAGTTTCGTCAGTCCGTACGTGACGCACACCGCAGCTCGGCGGGGGCTTCGGCCGGTCGCGAACGCGTTCGGCTGCACCGTCGGCGAGATGTAGAGGCGCGGCATCGGCTGGCGGGCCTCCGTGGAGAGCTCGCGGACGATGCGGTAGAGGGTGGGCTGTTCGACCTCGCTGACCGGCCTGGCACGCATGGCCGACAGGGCGATGCGGTCGGAGAAGAAGTAGGCGACACCGTTGCTCACCAGGGCGAGAACGAACGCGAACTGCGCGCCGGTGCCGCCGCCCAACCACGCGCCCACCGCGACAATCAGCGCCGACAGCCCGCCGAGCAGAACGGCGGTGCGCAGACCGTTGTGGTGCAAGGTTCCCCCCTTCATGGTTCGGGTCCATACGTCCAACGACGATGACCCGGTTCTTCGTTCCCCGTTGTGCTCAGCCGAGGGCGGAGCGCGACTTGTCCACAGCCCCGGTGCTTGATCGGGGCGGGACCTACCTACCCGGAGGAGGACAAGGTGGTCAGGTCCAGGACGAGCTGGGGGGCGATCGAGAAGAGGACGGCGGCGGCCACGGCCAGGCCCATGGCCATGGCCAGCCACGTGCTCGTGGCGCGCCGCGGGACGGGGGACGTGGCGGGGGCGAAGAGGCGGGCCGTCCAAATGGCGTAGTAGTAGAGACCGATCACCGTGTTGACGGCCATGACCACGGCCAGCCAGCCGTACCCGCCACCGACGATCTCGCGGAAGACGAAGACCTTGGCGAACAGGCCCGCCAGCCCCGGCGGCAGACCGGCCAGGCAGATCAGGCAGAACGCGAGCGCGATGCCCGCGGCCGGGCGGCCGAACGCCAGGCCGCGGTAGTCGTCGAGCTCGTTGCGGGCGGACCATCGGGAGACGAGCATGACGACGGTGAACGCGCCGAGGTTCATGGCGGCGTAGATGACCAGGTAGGCGATGGACGCGCTGACCGCTCCCACGGTTTGACCGGGTTCGGGGCCGGACGTCGTCGCCAGCGCCAACGGGGCCAGGATGTAACCCGACTGCGCCACCGAGGACCAGGCCAGCAGGCGTACGGCCGAGCGCTGGCGCATGGCGAGGAGGTTGCCCGCGGTCATGGTCAGCGCGGCCACGATCGCGACGATGGGGGCCCACGTGGCGGCCTGCCCGGCCAGGCCGGTGACCAAAATGAGGATCAGTCCGGCGAAACCGGCCGCCTTCGAGATGACCGAGAGCAACGCCGCCACTGGAACGGGGGCGCCCTGGTAGACGTCGGCCGCCCACGAGTGGAACGGCACCGCGGCGATCTTGAAGGCGAAGCCGGCGACGACGAGGACCACGCCGACCGTGACGACGGCGGGCAACTCCTGGCCTCCTGCGGGCAGCAGGCCTGGCGTCGGGGCCTGGCCGCTGAAGACCGCCGCCAGGCGCGACAGGTAGACCGTGCCCGAGATGCCGTACAGGAGGGAGACGCCGAACAGCATGACCGCCGTCGAGACCACCGACACGACGAAGAGCTTCACGGCGGCCTCGGACGCGCGGCCGTCGTAGCGCTTCAGCGCGGTGAGCGCGAAGACCGGGAGCGAGACCAGTTCGAGCGCCACCACGAGCATGATCAGGTCGCGGGAGGCGGGCAGGGTGACCGCGCCCACGAGGGTGCACAGGAGCAGGAAGTACCACTCGCCGACGGGGATCGCGCCGCCTGCCAGCTCCGTCATCGACAGCAGGACGATCACCACGGCGGCCACGAGCATCAGGCCGGCGAAGATCAGGGTGAATCCGTCGGTGACGTACGAGCACAGCTGCCGGCCCTCGGCCAGGTTCGGCGGGACGCAGAACGTCGACCGCGGCGAGCCGCTGACCGCCTGGGCGACCACGAAGCCCAGGGAGAGCAGGACGCCCGCGAGCGTGACCAGACCCAGACCGGTTCGTGTCCGCGGGCGGGCCGGCAGGAACGCGTCCAGCAGCAGCACCAGGCCGGCCGCCAGGGCGAGCACGAGCGGTGGCGCGATCACGAAGTAGTCGATCTGCTGGATCATGAGATGGCTCCCAGCAGGGCTTGGACGGGCGGCGTGGTCAGCGACAGCAGCAGGCCCGGCCAGAGGCCGAACAGGAGGGTCAGGACCACCAGAGGCGTCCAGGCCAGGAGTTCGTGTCTGTCGATGTCCTCGATGGCGCTGTCGGTGGGGGGTCGTTCGAGGGTGGTCGTGGTGGTGCGCGCGGGCGTGGCGGCGGGTTGTTCGTCGGGGGTTTCCGGGGGCGGGGCCACGACGTTCGTCCCGGACGGGCTCGTGGGAGTTGGCGGCTGAGGGCGGCCGTGGGTGAGGCGGGAGAGCATGACGAGGAAGTACGCCGCCGTCAGGACCGCGCCCAGCCCGCCGATCACCATGTACGTGAGGAACAGCCCGCGCGGGAGCCCGGCGGCCGGCTGGAACGCCCCGTACAGCGCCAGCATCTCTCCCCAGAACCCGGCCAGGCCCGGCAGCCCGAGCGACGCGATCGCCGCGAACGTGAGCAGAGCGCCCAGGCGCGGCAGCGTCGCCAGCAGGCCGCCGCCCAGGGTGGGCATGTCGGCGGTGTGGTGGCGTTCTTTGATCGCTCCGGCCAGGAAGAACAGCAGGCCGGTGATCAGGCCGTGGGCGACGTTGGCGAAGAGGGCGCCGTTGACGCCTACGGGGGTGAGCGTGGCGAAGCCGAGCAGGACGAAGCCCATGTGCCCGACGGAGGAGTAGGCGATCATGCGTTTCAGGTCGCGCTGGGCGAGACAGGCCAGGGCGCCGTACACGATGCCGACCACGGCCAGCGCGCCCAGCCACGGCGCCATCGCCGCCGCGCCCTCCGGCAGGACGGGGATGGCGATCCTGGCGAAGCCGTACGTGCCCATCTTCAGCAACACGCCCGCGAGCAGCACCGATCCGACGGTGGGGGCCTCGGTGTGGGCGTCGGGGAGCCAGGTGTGCAGCGGCCACATGGGGGTTTTCACCGCCAGGCCGATGCCGATCGCCACGAACGCCAGGATCTGGATGGACCTGGACATTCCCGCGCCGTGGGACGCGCTCAGCGTCACGATGTCGAGGGTGCCGGTCTGGGCCCAGACCAGGAGCAGGCCGAGCAGCATGACGACCGAGCCGAGCAGCGTGTAGAGGATGAACTTGATCGAGGCCGCCCTGCGTCCGTCGCCGCCCCAGATGCCGATCAGGAAGTACATCGGGATGAGGACGATCTCGAAGAAGACGAAGAAGAGGAGGAGGTCGAAGGCCAGGAAGGTGCCGATCATGCCTACTTCGAGGACGAGCAGGGTGAAGATCAGCGCTCTTGGTCTGGCTCCCGTGGCCGGTTCGGTTTGCGCGGCCGGTCCGGCTCCTGCGGTCGGCTCGGCTTTCGTGGCCGGTTTGGTGGTCAGGAGCTGGCCGGACGCTCGTGCGTTGCCCCAGCACAGGTAGACGAAGCAGAGGAACGTCAGCAGGGCCGTGAGGGTGATCAGCGGCAGTGAGATGCCGTCGACGCCGAGGTGGAACCGCAGCCCGAGGCCGGGGATCCACGACTGGTCGAGCTCGAACTGCACGTCTGCGGGCCGGCCGTAGTCGAACGTGGCGGCCAGCAGCAGGCTCAGCGCCAGTGTGAGGCCGGAGAGGATCAGCCCGTACGTACGGAGCACGGGGCGGAGCAGCTGCGGGGCGAGGAGGAGCAGGAGCGCGCCCACCAGCGGCACGGCGAGGAGCGCCACGGGGATCCAGGCCATCATGCGGGCACCCCTTCCTCCGTGGTGCCGGGTCGCGTCCCGCTCGTCACGTGAACACCACCGCCCCCACCGCGATCAACAGGACGCCGGCCAGGACGCCGCTGACGTAGAGCTGGACGTTGCCGTTCTGGGCCAGGCGCAGCACGCCCGACAGCCCGCGCGCCGATCTGCCCGAGCCGCGTACCGCCCCGTCGACGACCACGTCGTCCGTCCTGACGACGAGCCTGGCCAGGGCCAGCACCGGGCGGACGAACAGCGCGGCGTACAGGGAGTCGACGTAGAACGCCCGCTCGCACGGCGCCCGCAGCGGGCCCAGCAGGCGGGCCGGGTCGGCGACGGGGTCGCTGCGCCAGAACGCGTACGTCGCCCCGGCGCCCAGCAGCGCGAGCACCACACTGATGGCCGCGACGCCGAGGTCCAGGTGCGGTTCGCCGGCGAAGCCCAGCAGCAGGGCGGGGACGGCGAGGACGACGAGCGGCACGAGCATCGTCCTGGGGGCCTCCCTGACGTCCACGACGTGAGCGGTGCCGGGCTCGGGCTCGGGCAGCGCCACGGCCTTCGCCTCGCCGAAGAACGTGCGCAGCCAGGCTCTGGCGGCGTAGGCGCCGGTCACGGCCACGGTGGCGAGCGCGCACCCGTACAGGAGGAGGGCGGCCGCGTCGGTCAGACCTCCCCCGCTCGCCGCGCCGCCGCCGGTCAGCGCGTCGTCCATGGCCAGCAGGAGGCCGTCCTTGCTGAAGAAGCCGCTGGCCGGCGGGAGGCCCACCAGGGCGGCGAAGCCGATCGTCATCGTCACGAACGTGACCGGCAGCTCGCGGCGCAGGCCGCCCATCCGGCTCATCAGGTTGGAGCCGACGTGGTGGATCACCGCGCCCGCGCACAGGAACAGCAGCGCCTTGAACGCGCCGTGGGTCAGCAGGTGGAAGATCGCCGCGGTGTCGGAGCCGGCGGCCAGGCCGCCCGCCATGTACGCGAGCTGGCTGACCGTGGAGTAGGCGAGAACGCGTTTCAGATCGTCCTGGGCGAGCGCGGCCAGAGCGGCGCCGAGCATGCCGAGCGCGGCGACGACGGCCAGCACGTCGAGCGTGGGACGGGCGGCGAGGAACGCGGGGAAGAGCCTGGCCACGATGAAGATGCCGGCGGCGACCATGGTGGCGGCGTGGATCAGCGCGCTGATCGGCGTCGGGCCCGCCATCGCGTCGGGGAGCCAGGTGTGCAGCGGCACCTGCGCGCTCTTGCCCGCCACTCCCGCCAGCAGCAGCATCGTGGCCGTCACCAGCGTGGCCGTGGACATCTCCGGCACCTTCGCCAGTACGTCGGCGATGCGGAAGCTGCCCGCGCCCAGGCCCAGGACGAAGATGCCGAACAGGAAGCCGACATCGCCCAGGCGGGTCACGAGGAACGCCTTCACCGCGGCGCGCGAATTGCCCCGGTCTTCCCACCAGTGGCCGATGAGGAGGTAGGAGCACAGGCCCATGATCTCCCAGCCCACGTAGAGGACCAGGAGGTCGCCCGCGTAGACGACCAGCAGCATGGCGCTGGTGAACAGGCTGATGAACGCGCTGTAGGAGGGGTAGCGGGGGTCGGTTTTGAGGTAGCCGACCGAGTAGACCTGTACGGCCAGAGCCACCATGGTCACCAGGACGCCGAGGACGCTGGACAGGGCGTCGGCCTGGAGGGTCAGCGAGATCGGGACGGCGCCGGTGACGATCGTGCCGTAGGTCTGGCCGGTGGGTGGGGTGGGCGAGCCGGTGAAATAGGACAGGCCGGGGGTCCAGGCCAGCCAGGTGGCCAGGATGGTCGCGGCTGCGGTGGGGAGGATCGCGATCCAGGCGGCTCGGGTGTTGGCTCGTCCGTCTGCCCCGCTGCCGGCCTGCGCGGAGGGGGCCGCCGCCGTCGTGCCGGTTGTCGTTGTGGTGGCGGCTGGCGTGGTGGCGGGTGTTCGGCGGCTGTGGTGGGGCCAGCGTGAGAGCAGGAGGCCGGCGAAGGCTGCGACGAAGGGCAGGAGGATGGCCAGCAGAGGGAAGGCCGTCGTCATCGTGGGCCACCGCCTCGCTTGACGGGCACTTCGGTTTCGCCTTCGTCGGCTGCCTCGGGAGTGCCGCCGGCTGCCCCGGGGGCGGTCCGGTGAGAGGGGTCGTCATTGGACGGGGATCCGTCGGTGGCCGGCGTCTTGTCCGCCCCGGTGATCGGCTCGGGCTTCGCGGTCGAGGCTGGGGTTTGAGGTGAGGGCAGCGTGGGTGGTGCGGTCGTGTGGCCGTCTGTTGGGTGGAGGACGGCTGCCTGTGCTGGGGTGAGACGTTCGTCGGTGGGTTCGGCCAGGTCGCGGAGGTGGTCGATGTCGACGGTACGGCGGTTGCGGTAGAGGGCAAGCACGATCGCCAGGCCCAGGCCCACCTCGGCCGCCGCTATGACGATGACGAAGAGGGTGAGCACCTGGCCGCTGTGGAGGCGGTCGCCGAGCCAGACGTCGAACGCGACCAGGTTGAGATTGACCGCGTTGAGCATCAGCTCCACCGACATCAGCACGAGGATCGTGTTGCGGCGGGCGAGCACGCCGTAGACGCCGATGGAGAACAGGAGCGCGGAGACGACCGCCGGGTAGACGATGTGCACTAATGACCCCCGGTCTCATCGGGTGGCGAGCCGTCCACTGTCCGGTCGGATGCTCCGGTGCTCTCCGGCCGGCCGGGTGACCCCGTGCTTTCCCCCTGGTCGGGCGTTCCCGTGCTCTCCCCTTGGCCGAGCGATCCGGCGCTCTCCCGTCGGCCGACGGATCTCGTGCTTTCAGGTCGATCGGGTGAGTTGCCGGAGGTGTCAGGGCGTGCGTCGAATTGGACGGTGCCCGGGTCGGGCGCGCCGCCCGGGATGTCGGTGCGGGACAGGACGATGGCGCCGATCAGAGCGGCCAGCAAGAGCACGGACAACGCCTCGAACGGCAGCACCCATGTGGCGAACACGCTGGCGCCCAGCTCCTTGGCGGCGCCGGGGCCGGGAGTGAGCGGGGCGTAGGCCGTACGGAAGCCGTCGATCACCACCGTGACGAGGAGTGCGGCCGTCGCGAGCGCCACCACGGCGGCGACCACTCTGTTGTTGCTGTCGAGGTCGGCGGAGCGGCCGATGGGGGCGCGGGTGAGCATGATGCCGAACAGCATGAGGACGACCACCGCGCCCACGTAGATCAGCACCTGCACCCACGCCACGAACTCGGCGGTCAGGACGAGATAGCCGCCCGCCAGCGCGCCGAAGCAGAGCACCAGCCATAGAGCCGCGTGGACGAGTTGTCTGGTCGTGACGACGAGCAGCGCCGATCCAACCGCTACCGCGCCCAGGAGCAAGAAGACGATCTCTTGCCCGGTGGGTGACAGGTAGGAGGGCACCGCCTCGGTCACGACTCCTCCTCGGACTCCCTTGTCTCGCCAGGACCGAGCCGACCCGGCGGGCGGATGGACCGTGGATCGGCCATCTTGCGCCGGCGAGGGCTCGCGGCAGAAGTCTGCTCTTCGGGATCGGGGCTCGGTTGCGGCTCGCCCGAAGCTGTGGACAACTTTTCTGGAGGCGGCCGGCCTGTGGATGAAGACTCGGCCTCAGCCTGTCCTCCTGGCGAAGGCTCGGCCACTCCCGGCGAAGGCTCGGCCTCTCCCGACGAAGGCTCAGAACCGGACGGCGGCTCGGGGCTCGTCCGGGTTTGGCTGGATGCTGTGTTCTCGCCGTTCTGGGGCCGGTCCTCGTCTTCGCCAGCCTGGGCTGACGGATGGGCGGCTTCTTCTCCGCCGGCTTGAGTCGCGTCCTGCGGGGCGGGCAGGGCGCCTGGAGGACGGATGCCCCGTACGTTCGCCATGGAACGGCGGGGGCGTCCGCTTGGAGCGGACGGCTCGCCCGAACCTGGCTGTGGGGTGGCCGGTTCGTCTGAGGCACGGGGGCGTTCGGCGGGTGAGACGTCCGTTGTCTCGGTGCCGAGGGCCGGAGCGCCTGGTCCTGCTGTGTCAGCTTTCGGGGTGTCGGTCGGCTGGCTTTCTGTCGGCGTACGTGCTGAGTCGTCGCTGGGCGAAGGCCGGGCTGGGCGTTCGGAAGCCGGGGTGCGGGCCGGACGGTCGGCGGCCGGGGTGCGCGCAGGGCGGTCTGCCGCTGCGGCGGTGCGGGCCGGGCGGCGGGGGGCGGCCGTCAGCTCCTTGGGAGGTTCGGCGCCGGGGTCATGGGCCGGGGGTGGAGGAACGGTCTGCGTCCAGGAGGCCAGTTTGTCCTTCTCGTGGAGGAGGTTACGGATGTCGCCTTCCGCGTACTCGAACTCCGGGGACCAGAAGAGCGCGTCGAAGGGGCAGACCTCGATGCAGATGCCGCAGTACATGCACAGGGAGAAGTCGATGGCGAAGCGGTCGAGCACGTTACGCTGGCGGGCGCGGCCGCCCTCGGGGGCCGGGATCGTCTCCTTGTGGGAATCGATGTAGATGCACCAGTCGGGACACTCTCGGGCGCAGAGCATGCAACTGGTGCAGTTTTCCTCAACCAGGGCGATGACGCCTCGGCTGCGGGGCGGGAGGGCGGGCTTGACCTCGGGATATTGCTGGGTGACGGATTTGCGCAGCATGTGGCGAAGGGTGATGGATAGCCCTTTCGCCAGTCCGACTCCCGGAATCCGCGCCATGGTTCAACATCATGACGTACTTGGCCGCGCAGGTGAATGAGTGAGGCCGTTGTCCCCAGTTTTTCCACAGCTGTCCACAGGTTCGCGGGTGGTTATCCACAACCTGTGCGCATGCCCGATATGGACCACGGCATGGCGATAGTCTCTCGGCCATGCAACACAGCCATCCGGTCCGCCCCAGTGGCCTGAGGTGGACGGCCGCCGTTGCTTGGGCCTGCCTGCCCCTGTTCACGTGCGGTCTGGCGACTCCGTTCACCATCGGGGCCGCCGCGTTCTGGCTGCGCAACCTCTGGCACGCCGCCGCCGCGTCCGTCTACCTGGTCGGCATCGGCACCTTCGTGATCGCGACCTTGGCGTACACCGAGTACGACGAATGGCCGCCGGGGGTGTCCGTGCTGGCGACGATGGGGCTGCTGGTCAGCTGGATCGGTGGGCTCGTGCACTCGGCGGTCCTGGTGCCGTTCATGATTCGCGCGCGGCTGGAAGGCTCGGCACACGGGCGGCTGGAAGGGCCTCCGCACGCAGGGATGGAAGGGACGGCGCGCGGACGGCAGGGCGGGATGGCGCACGCACGGCTCGGCGGGACGTCGCGTCCGCCGGTCGACCTGCGGCAGCGGACGACGGCGCCCACACATCACCGTTCGAGCACCGAGCCGCAGTGGGTTGGGCACTATCGCGTGCTGCAGCCGCTCGGGCGGGGCGGGCAGGGCGCGGTCTACCTCGCCGTGGCGCCCAACGGGGGGCGGGTCGCCGTGAAGGTGCTGCATGATCTGGTGGACGAGACGGCCAGGACCCGGTTCGCGCGGGAGGTCGAGGCGGCGCGGCGGGTCGCGACGTTTTCCACAGCGCGGGTGCTCGACGTGAGCATCACCGGGCGGCAGGCGTACATCGTCAGCGAGTACGTGGAGGGGCCGTCGCTGGAGCAGCTCGTCAGGAAGCACGGTCCGCGCGACGAGGACAGCCTGACGCGGCTGGCGTTATCCACAGCCGGGGCGTTGGCGGCCATCCATAAGGCCGGGGTCGTGCATCGTGACTTCAAGCCGAGCAACGTGCTGATCGGGAACGATGGGCCGAGGGTGATCGACTTCGGCATTGCGCGTGCTCTTGATCAGGTGACGATGACGTCAGGGAAAATGGTCGGGACGCCGCCGTACATGTCGCCTGAGCAGTTGTCCGGGGAGACCGTGGGGCCGGCTTCTGATGTGTTCAGCTGGGCTGTGACGATCATGTTCGCGGCGACGGGGCGGCCGGCGTTCGGGGAGGATACGGTGCCGGCGGTGTTCAACCGGGTGCTTACCTTTCATCCGGATTTGTCGCCGTTGCCGCCTGGGCTGCGGGGGATTGTGGGGGCCTGCTTGAACAAGCGGCCTGATGAGCGGCCGTCGGCTTCGGATGTGATGTTGGCGATCGTGCGCTGAGTTGGGCGTTCCGGCGTCTGAGGGTTTGAGGATGCGAAGTCGGTTGGTGCGTCGCTGGGTTCGGTGGTTGGTGGTCGCTTTGGCGTCGGGGGCGGGTTCGCGGCGATGAGTGGGTGGGGTCTGATCGTGGGCTGAGCGGGTGGGGGCTCTGCTCTGGCACGCGGAGGTCGAGATGTGTGGTGAGCGTGCTCTCGTTCGACCGGCACGGAGATTCAGCTGTGCAGAAAGAGCCGCACCGATTCGACGGGACGCGGGGGCTCAGGTGTGCAGAAGGAGCCGCTCTGGTTCGACCGGCGGGCCCTCGGGTTCGCAGGATAGAGCTGCTGCTGTTCGCTCGTCGGGTCGAGGTATGCAGGAGTGCCGTTCCCGTCCGGCTCGCCATGATCGGGATGTGCAGGGTGGACTGTTCAGATCCGGCTTGCCAGGGTTCGGGTATGCAGGAAGTCCCGTTCCTGTCCGGCTCGGCCCGATCAGGGCGTACAGGAAGGGAGGGGCCCTCCAGGCTGTCCGCGTCGAAGTGTGTATGAAGAGGCGCTTCCGTCCGCCCGCCTGATTCTCGTGGCTGGGGTGGTGGACGTGTGGCTGCGGAATGGTTGGACGTGGCCATCCGCCATGTGTATGCGTAAGCGTGAATGGTTGGACGTGACCTGGTCGTTCGCCCTGCATGTGTGTAGGGGTGATCGGTCAGACGTGGTCATCCGCCATGCATGTGCATAAGGGTGATCGGTCGGACGTGGTCATCTGCCATGCATGTGCATAGGGGCGAACGGGCGGACGTGGTCATCCGCGCCATTCAAGTGCGTAGGAGTGAGTAGTCGGGCGTGGTCATGCGCCATGCATGTGTGTAGGGGTGCATGGGCGGACGTGGTCGGGTGCCGTGCAGGTGGGCAAGGCGGCGAATCTTCGCGTGGCCGGGAAGATGGCGCAGGGTTACGTGCTCGTTCGATCACGAATGAAGGTGTGGCGAGGGTTCGAGCGAGTCCCGTCCATGCCGAGGGGCTTCGGGGTCGTGGGTGGGGGTCAGATGAGGACCTTGATGATGCCGGTCAGGGCGAGTTGGACGAGGGCCAGGGGGACGAGGACGGCCCAGGCCAGCTTCTGGAGTTGGTCCTCGCGCAGTCGCGGGTAGGTGACGCGGAGCCAGATCACGACGAAGGCCAGCAGGAAGACCTTCAGCAACGTCCACAGCCACCCGGGCAGGAACGGGCCCTGCCAGCCGCCCAAGAACAGGACGGTGGTCAGGAACGACAGGACGACGATGCCGGCGTACTCGGAGAGCATGAAGAGCGCGAAGCGCATGCCTGTGTACTCGGTCATCGGGCCCATGATGATCTCGGACTCGGCGATCGGCATGTCGAACGGGGGGCGGCGGAGTTCGGCCAGGCCGGCCAGGAAGAAGACGACGCCGCCGATGGCCTGCCAGGGCAGCCACCACCACTGCCACGCCTCGACGATCGACGGGAGCGACAGGGTGCCCGCCGCCATGGCCACCGATGAGGCCGCGAGGACGAGGGGCAGTTCGTACGACATGAGCTGGGCCGCAGAGCGCATGCCGCCGAGGACCGAGTACTTGTTGGCCGACGCCCAGCCCGCCATGATCGAGCCGAGGACGCCGATGCCCATGACGGCGAGGACGAAGAAGAGGCCGAGGTCGAGGTCGACGGCCACGCGGTCGCGGTCGATGGGGATGACGATCAGGACGACCAGGTACGGGACGAGCGCCACGCCGGGGGCGATCATGAAGATGCGGCGGTCGGCCGCGGCCGGGATGACGTCCTCCTTCTGCGCGAACTTGACCCCGTCGGCGATGAGCTGCGCCCACCCGTGGAAGCCGCCCGCGTACATAGGGCCGAGGCGGGACTGCATATGGGCCATGACCTTGTGCTCCGTCTGCCCGATGATGAGGGGCAGCACCAGGAACACGATGAGGATGACGACGAAGCTCAGCACCACTTCAAGCATCGGGCGGCCCCCAGTCGGCGGGTACTCCTGGCGGAAGCGTCTTGCGGCGGCTCGGGGAGCCGTGTCCTGATTCGCCTGGTTCCTTTGCGCCTGGCCAGGGCTTGGCCACGCGGGCGGCCAGGATGAAATCCTTGCGGAGCGGGTGGCCTTCGAAGCCGTCTGGGAGGAGGAGGGGCACGAGGTAGGGGTGGTCGTCGAAGATCACGCCGAACATCTCGTACGTCTCGCGCTCGTGCCAGTTCGCGCCCCGGTAGACGCCTACGGCGGTGGGGAGGTGGGGGTGGTCCTTGGGTACGCGGGTGCGCAGGAGCAGCCGGCTGCCCGACTCCGGGTTGTAGACGTGGGCCACGACGAGGAAGGCGTCCGGGGGGTCGTCGACGCCGGTCAGCCAGTCGAAGAAGATGTGGCCGAGGTTGTCGCGGGCGTGGGTGAGGAGGGCGATCCAGTCGGCGGGGGCTACGTCGACGGTGGTGTCGCCGTACGACTCCGAGATCTGAGCTCGGTCGTCGCCGAAGTGGGCCGAGATCCGGGCGGTCACCGCCGTGCTTTTCGCCATTTCGGGCTCAGCTGTTTCGGCCCCGCCTCTTTCGGACCCTCCCGTTTCGGCCTCACCCGTTGCGGGGTCGGACTGGGCGGGGTCGGACTGGGCGGGGTCGGAGTTGTCCTGCCCGGTCGGGGTGTTGTTGCGGGGATCGTCCTGCGCGGTCGGGATGTTGCGGGGATCGTCCTGGCCGCTCGGGGTTGTGGTGGAGTCGCCCTGCCCGTGCGGGGTCTCGTTGGGGTCGTTCTGGCCGTTCGGGGGTGTGCCGGTCATGACTGGCCCGCTTCCGGGGAGTCGCCGTGAGGGCGGGACCAGACGTAGCGGTCGCTGAGCTTCTCGCCGGCGATCTTCTCCTGGAGCTTCATGATGCCGTACAGGAGCGCTTCCGGCCTGGGCGGGCATCCGGGGACGTACACGTCGACGGGGATGATCTGGTCCACGCCGTTGGTGACGCAGTAGGAGTCCCAGTACGGGCCGCCGGTGTTGGAGCAGGCGCCGAACGAGATCACGTACTTCGGGTCGGGCATCTGCTCGTAGAGACGCTTGACGGCCGGGGCCATCTTGTCGGTGACCGTGCCTGAGACGATCATGAGGTCGGCCTGTCTGGGGCCGTTCGCGAACGGGATCACGCCGAAGCGGATGAAGTCGTGGCGGCTGGTGGAGGTCGCGATGAACTCGATGGCGCAGCAGGCCAGCCCGAAGTTGAACACCCAGAGTGAATAGCGGCGGCCCCAATTGAGCACGAACCGCATCGGTTTGGGCGCCAACCGGGAGATCGGGCCCACGGTGGGCATCGGGAGATCCGTTGCTGCCATGTCGCCCATTCTTGCGCGGATCGCTGGTCAGGCAAAGGAATGGCCCCAAAGGGGGTTCGGCGGCGGCCCAGCCTGCGCGTCTTAGCAGTGCACGGTGCGAGGCGGTGCGAGGCGGTGCGAGGCGGTGCGAGGCGGTGCGAGGCGGTGCGAGGCGATGGGATGGGGTGGGATCCCATGCACTTGCTGCTGCTGGAATTGGGGCGCCCCGTCTGTGAAGGCCGCATGGTCCGTGATGGTCGCCCATCCGTGGTGGGTCGCGCCGCCCGTGGTGGATCGCGCCGCCCGTCGTGGGTTGTGCCGCCGGAAGTGGTGGTTCTGGTGCGAGTGGTGAGTAACCGAGCTGTCGGGCGGGCTGGACGGTTGCGGGATGGAGCGGCGCCCTTCGGCGAAAGGCCGGGCGTCGGGGATACGGATCGCAGGACCGGGAGCGCCGCGTCGTCCGGTGGCGGCTCGAGACTTCGGGGCTGATCCGGCAGGCCGAAGGCGGGCGGGGCGTCGGCGCGGATCCGGCCGGGGCCGGAGGTGGGCGAGGCGTCGGCGCGGATCCGGCGGGGCCGGAGGCGGGCGAGCCATTCGAGTCGGATCCGGCGGACCGGTGATGGGGCGTGCCGTTGGGTCGGATCCGGCGGGCTGGAGGGGGCGAGACGTCCGGAGGCGGGGCGGCGGGCCGGCGGAATTCGGCGATCTTCAGGCTCGTTGGACGGGCGTGGGCAGTGGTTCCGGCCAAGAAGCGTCCGCGCAAGGGCGACCGCCCTCGGCAGGGTACGTTCTCGTCGAGGGTTCCGCACCGGCCCATGACTCCCCAAGAACGCTATGACCGCACTTGGGGGCGGAAGGCGTCAGCTCGGGCGCGGAAGCCGTCGGACATCTGGATCTCCTGGGGCTGCCGGCGGCGGCCCTGGTGATCACGTGCCAACTGCTCTACTTCTACCTCGTCGCCGAGCAGACGGGCGGGACGAGCGTCCTAGGGGTGCTGGGGGCAGGTGCGTGCGGTGTCGCCCTCAGCTACCTTCGCATACTGCGGGAGACCGTCCGCGGGGCCGCCGAGGAGGACGGCAATCGTTTCGTCGTCGTCAGCGTCGTCTCGGCGGGCGTGACGGCGCTCGCCGTGCTGGCCCAGCTCGTCTTGATGCACTGAGCGGCTTGCGGACTGAGAGGTCGCGCGCTGAAGACCTCGCTGAAGACTTCGCTGGAAACCTCAGTGCGCTGAAGGCCTCGGTGCGCCGAGAGCCTCGCGCGCTGCGGGACGGCGGTGCTCAGGTCCAGGTCAAGACGCGTTTGCGCCAGGCGTACACGATGCCCAGCGCGATGAACCCGAGGAACACGAACATCTCCACCAGCGTCGTCAGCCCATAGCCGGGCGCGTCGAAGACGGTGGCCCAGGGGAACAGGAAGACGGCGTCCACGGCGAAGACGACGTACAGATACGTGAAGACGTAGTAACGCACCTGCGACTGCGCCCACCCCTCCCCGACGGGGTCGACCCCGCACTCGTACGTGGTGAGCTTCTCCGGGGTCGGGCGGTTCGGGCGCAGGAGGCGGTTGGCGAAGAGGGCGCCGGCCACGATGGCGACGCCGATGGCGAGCAGTGCGGCGACCAGCGCGTACGAGCCGAAGTAGCCGTCCATGAACGCGATGGTAACCCGAGGAGAGGTACCCGCACTGGTCAAAGCCTCTGGACCTATCCCACAAAATCGGAGTAAAAGGTAAGATCGGCACCATAACCTGACAAGCATGCATAAATCGCGGTTCTGCATGGGAATCGCTCTGCTAGCCCTCTCAGCCTCCGGCTGCGGCATGGCCGCCGCCGGCGACGGGAAGGACGTCATGGTCCCGGCAGAGCCGACGATGATCGACTTCGTCGACCCCGCCGGCGTCGTCGGCCTGTCCACCAGGACGCTGACCGAAGGCGACTCGGCCAACAGCAGATACGTGCACATCAACTACCCCGAACTGCCCGGCGCCCCCGCGCTCACCAAGGCCCTGCGCGCCCAGGCCGAGCGGCAGATGAAGGAGTTCCACGACCGCACGCGGGGCGACGAGCACCTGACGCCCCGTCCCGAGCTGAACGTGGACTGGCAGCTCGCCGCCGCCTCGCCCCAGGCCGTCGCGGTCCGGCTGCGCACCGGCGAGTATCTGGGTGCGAGATGGGGCAACTCCACCCGCACCTACTGGTTCGACCCGGGCGCCGGCAAGGCGGTCGACTCGACCGGGCTGCTGTCGGGCGAGGCGGCGCTCAGGACGCTGGCGGTGCTGGTCAAGGAGCAGTTCAAGGAACGCAAGCCGCAGATAGAGCAGGACGACCTGCGGCCCGGCGGGGACGCGTTCGACTCGATGGCCTTCAACCGGAACGGTGACCTCGTCGTCGAGTTCGACGACTGCCAGCTCGGCCCCTGCTCGCTCGGCCGGCTGGCCGTGGCGGTGCCCGCCTGGCGGGCGGCGCCGCTGCTGTCGGATCTGGGCAGGCGGGCGCAGGAGAGCGTGCGCGCGAAGAGCGCGGCGCACGGCGGCCTGCCCCGGTTCGCGCCCACGACCAGCCCCGACGCGGTCAGCAGCAGGGCCGGCAGCGTGGACTGCGCGCGGGTCAAGTGCGTGGCGCTGACGTTCGACGACGGGCCTGGGCCGTACACGGGGAAGTTGCTCGACGCGCTCAAGCGGGAGCGGGCGCGGGCGACGTTCTTCCCTGTCGGGAGCAACGCGATGGCGCAGCCGGCGCTGGTGCGCCGGATGAGCGCGGAAGGCCACCTGGTCGGCAACCACAGCTGGGCGCACAGGGACCTGTCGAAGCTGGCCAGCAGCAAGATCGCCGACTCGCTCACGAAGACCAACAGCACGGTGTCGGCCGCCATCGGGCAGACGCCCACGCTGGTGCGGCCGCCGTACGGGGCGGTGAGCGAGCGGCTGCGTGACGTCGCCCGCGAGATGGGGCTGGCCCTGGTCAATTGGGACGTCGACACGAAGGACCAAATCGGGGGACGGGCCGGCGAATCTGGCGACATAGCGGACCTGACCGTGCGTGCGGCGCATCCAGGTGCGATCATTCTTATGCACGACATCCATCGGGAAACCGTCGCGGCGGTTCCGGACATCCTCAAAAGGTTGCGCGGGAAGGGTTACAGCTTCGTCACCGTTCCCGAGTTGTACGGCTCTGCGGGGATGCAGGCCGGACGCCTGTACGGGTCAGGAAACGAGCTGCCAGGTAAGCAGCCCCTGACGTAACGCACGTAGTGGGGGGACGTATAGTTGGCGCTCGTGACCCGAACCGTCCTGTTCGCCCGCCTGCATGTAGACCTCTGCAGGCTCGCGTCCGGGCTGTGTCGTCGCTCTCCCACCTCACCCTGACTGACGTCAACCGCGTTTACCCGCTCAACGCGGCTGGCAAACGCGTGACCTTCCGAGGATCTAGCATGGATACAGAGAACGCGCCCAGGCAACCGAGCATCGGCGCGTCGAGGAGGATTGAGCTGTGACTAAGCAGGTCCAGCAACTCGATCGCGTGATCATCAGGTTCGCTGGAGACTCCGGCGACGGCATGCAGCTCACCGGTGACCGCTTCACCGCGGGCACGGCGGAGTTCGGCAACGACCTGTCGACGCTGCCCAACTTCCCGGCGGAGATCCGCGCGCCCGCAGGCACCCTGCCCGGCGTGTCGAGCTTCCAGCTCCACTTCGCCGACCACGACATCCTCACGCCCGGCGACGCGCCGAACGTGCTCGTGGCCATGAACCCGGCCGCGCTCAAGGCCAATCTGGGCGACCTGCCCAGGGGCGCGGACATCATCGCCAACACCGACGAGTTCACCAAGCGCAACCTGCAGAAGGTCGGCTACGCCACCAGCCCGCTGGAGGACGAGTCGCTGAGCGAGTGGCGGGTGCACGCGGTGCCGCTGACCTCGCTGACGGTCAAGGCGCTCGAAGACTTCGACCTGTCCAAGAAGGACGCCGAGCGGTCGAAGAACATGTTCGCTCTCGGCCTGCTGTCCTGGCTCTACCACCGGCCGACCGAGCAGACCGTCAAGTTCCTCGAGCAGAAGTTCGCCAAGAAGCCCGACCTCGCCAAGGCCAACATCGCGGCCTTCCAGGCCGGCTGGAACTACGGCGAGACGACCGAGTCGTTCTCGGTCTCCTACGAGGTCAAGCCCGCGCAACTGGCGCCGGGCGTCTATCGCAACATCTCCGGCAACCAGGCGCTCGCCTACGGATTGATCGCCGCGAGCGTGCAGTCGAAGCTGCCGCTGTTCCTCGGGTCCTACCCGATCACCCCGGCCAGCGACATCCTGCACGAGCTGAGCAAGCACAAGCGGTTCGGCATCCGCACCTTCCAGGCGGAGGACGAGATCGCGGGCGTCGGCGCGGCGCTGGGCGCGGCGTTCGGCGGGGCGCTGGGCGTCACCACGACGAGCGGCCCCGGCGTGGCGCTGAAGGCGGAGACCGTCGGCCTGGCGGTCACCACCGAGCTTCCGTTGATCGTCGTGGACGTGCAGCGAGCCGGTCCGAGCACCGGCATGCCGACCAAGACCGAGCAGACCGACCTGCTGATGGCGCTGTTCGGGCGCAACGGCGAGTCGCCCGTGCCGGTCGTGGCGCCGATGTCGCCGAGCGACTGCTTCGACGCGGCCGTCGAGGCGGCCAGGATCGCCGTCAAATATCGCACTCCGGTCATGTTGCTCTCGGACGGTTACCTGGCCAACGGCTCCGAGCCGTGGCGCCTACCGGAAATTTCCGACTTGCCGGACATCTCGCAGGAGTTCACCACCGAGCCCAACGGCGCCGACGGCGAGTTCCTGCCCTTCAAGCGTGACACCGAGACCCTCGCCCGCCCGTGGGCCATCCCCGGCACCCCCGGGCTCGAACACCGCATCGGCGGCATCGAGAAGGCCGACGGCACCGGCAACATCTCCTACGACCCCGACAACCACGACCTGATGGTCCGCACCAGGGCCGCCAAGATCGCCGGCATCGACGTGCCCGACCTGATGGTCGACGACCCCGACGGTGACGCGAAGGTGCTGGTCATCGGCTGGGGTTCCACGTACGGGCCCATCGCCGCGGCCGTGCGGCGCATCAGGAGGAGCGGTGGCAAGGTCGCGCAGACCCACCTGCGTCACCTCAACCCGCTGCCCGCCAACACCGGCGACGTGCTCAAGCGCTATGACAAGGTGCTGCTGCCCGAGATCAACCTCGGCCAGCTGGCGCTGCTGCTGCGGGCGCGCTTCCTCGTCGACGTGATCAGCTACAACCGTGTGCGCGGGCTCCCGTTCAAGGCCGAGGAGCTGGCCGGAGTCATCCAGGACGTGATCGACAGTGACTGAGCTGGTTAATGGGAAGGGCCTGTCGCTCATCCCGAAGACCGACGTGAAGCAGGGCATGAAGGACTTCAAGTCCGACCAGGAGGTGCGCTGGTGCCCGGGCTGCGGTGACTACGCGATCCTGGCCGCGGTGCAGAGCTTCCTGCCCGACCTGGGGCTCAAGCGCGAGAACATCGTGTTCGTCTCGGGCATCGGCTGCTCCTCGCGTTTCCCGTACTACCTCAACACCTACGGTTTCCACTCCATCCACGGGCGGGCTCCGGCCATCGCGACCGGGCTCGCGGCCAGCAGGCCCGACCTGAGCGTGTGGGTGATCACCGGTGACGGCGACGCGCTGTCCATCGGCGGCAACCACCTGATCCACGCGCTGCGGCGCAACGTCAACCTGAACATCCTGCTGTTCAACAACAGGATCTACGGCCTGACGAAGGGCCAGTACTCCCCCACCTCCGAGGTCGGCAAGATCACCAAGTCGACCCCGATGGGGTCGCTGGACAAGCCGTTCAACCCGATCTCGCTGGCCATCGGCGCCGAGGCGTCGTTCGTGGCCAGGACCATCGACTCCGACCGCAAGCACCTGCAGTCGGTGCTGCGCGAGGCGACCGAGCACCGCGGCACATCGCTGGTCGAGATCTACCAGAACTGCAACATCTTCAACGACAACGCCTTCGAGCAGCTCAAGGACCCCGAGGTCCGCGACGACATCACGTTGCGGCTGGAGCACGGGCAGCCGATCACGAGCGCTTCCAAGGCGGTCGTACGGAGTGCGAACGGCGGCATCGAGGTCGTGGCCCGCGACGGCGTGAGCGAGGACGAGATCCTCGTGCACGACGCGCACAACCCCGACCCGTCGGTGGCGTTCGCGCTCAGCAGGCTCGACGAGCCGGCCTTCGAGCACGTGCCGATCGGCATCTTCCGCCAGGTCGACCGGCCGGCGTACGACGTGCTCATGGCCGAGCAGCTTGAAGAGGCCGTGGCCCAGAAGGGGCCTGGCGACCTGGGAGAGCTGCTGCTGGGTGGCGACACCTGGCGCATCGGCTGATTTTTCGCGACGATGCCGGGGTGGCGAGGACGTGGTCGTACGTTGTAGCCGCGGTCGCCGCCCTGGCACTGGTCGTGGCCGTCGCAGGTGAACTGGCCGAGCCGATCGGCTCGGCCGGGCAACCCCATCAGACGGCCGAAAAGGCCACAGACCAGGCCAGAAAAGACGCAGACCAGGACGAAAAGGCCGCGGACCGGGCGGTAAGCCCCCCGCCGACGGCCCCCGCCGGTTTCCCCGACGCCGCCTCGACCGGCGTCCCGCCGGGCACCACACTCACCGACGTCACCGGCGACCAGCTCTTCGCCAAGGACGGCGAGGTCGTCGAGGGCAAGGTCTTCTACGGGTTCGTCACCGTGACCGCGCGCGGCGTCACGTTCAGGAAGTGCGTCTTCCGCGGCGGCCCCACCGAGGAGACCCGCCCGCTGGTCGACAGCGAGCACGCCCGCGACACCGTGATCGAGGACTCCGAGTTCTACCCCTCCCACCCCTCGCCGTCGATCGACGGCATCTGGGCGGCGCACACGAAGATCTTTCGCAGCGAGTTCCGCGGCACGGTGGACGGGATCAAGGCCCACACCGCCACCCTGGTCCAGGACTCCTACATCCACGACCTGAGCTGGTTCGCCAGCGATCCCGACCAGGGCGGCGAGCCCACGCACAACGACGGCGTGCAGGCGTTCGCCGAGCAGCGCGGCGTCACGCTGCGGCACAACACGATCGACGTCTCCACCACCGAGGACCCGAACGCGGCCGTGCAGTCCTCCGCGGACGAGCTGCGGGTGGAGGACAACTACCTGGACGGCGGCGCCTGCGTGGTCAACATCGACCACACGCCGCTGGGCCGGCCGCTGACCGGGCAGCGCGTCACCGGCAACCGGTTCGGCCGCGGCTCCGCGCACGACTGCCCGATCCTGCTCAGCACGCGCGCGAAGCTTCAGGCGGGGACCGGAAACGTCTGGCACGATTCGGGCGATCCCATACCGTCACCCGAACAACACGACTGAAGCCGCGGAGGCCGCATGTCCGCCTGGCACGGGACAAGGGCCCTGATAACGGGCGCGACCGGGTTCATCGGCTCTCATCTCGTCCGGCGCCTGACCGAGCTGGGCGCGCGGACGCACGTGGTGAGCCGCCGCCCACCCGAAGCGGAAGGCCGGCACGTGGTGGACCTGACCGACGCCGAGGCCGTCGCGGAGCTGGTCGCGCGGGTCGAGCCCGAGGTGGTCTTCCACCTGGCCGGCGAGGTCACCGGCGTGCGCGACCCGGCCACCGTGGCGCCCACCCTGGCGGGCAACCTGGGCGCCACGGTGAACCTGCTGACCGCGCTGACCGGCACGCCGGTGCGCAGCGTGGTGCTGGCCGGGTCCGTGGAGGAGCCGCGTGACGGGCAGGCTCCCGGCTCCCCGTACGCGGCGGCCAAGGCGGCGGCGACCGGTTACGCGCGCATGTACCACGCGCTGTGGGGGCTGCCGGTGTCGGTGCTGCGGGTGGCCATGGTCTACGGCCCCGGCGAGCCGAACCTGGCCAGGCTGGTGCCGTACGTGACGCGGTCGCTGCTGCGCGGGCAGGCGCCCGAGCTGACCTCGGGGACCAGGCTGATCACCTGGGTGTACGTGGACGACGTGGTGGAGGCGTTCGTCCGCGCGGGCGCGAACGGCGACGCGGCCGGGCACGCGCTCGACATCGGCACGCCCGAGCCGGTCTCCATCCGCGACACCGCGGAGCTGCTGGCGAAGATCGTCGGCGGGCCCGCCAGGCCGGTGTACGGCGCCGTGGCCGCCCGCCCTCTGGACCGCGCGCAGCGCTCCGACGTCGAGCCGGCCGCCCGCGTCCTCGGCTGGCGGCCGGTCACCTCCCTGGAGGAGGGCCTGAGACGGACGGTCGATTGGCACACAAGTCGCCTGTAACGGTCCATCCCGGGCGGCGATAACACTCTCGGCGGCACTCTGATCAGGGGGCGAGATGCGTGCGGTGACCAATCTGACCGTGCACGGCATCGGCGGCACCACCCGGGAGCTCGACCGGGACGAGGACCAGACGTGGGTGTCGGTCGAGCAGTTCGAGCGGGTGGTCGACGCGGTGGCGGGACGGCCCGACGTACGCCTCACGTTCGACGACGGCAACGCCTCCGACGTGGAGATCGCGCTCCCCCGGCTGCTGGAGCGCGGGCTGGAGGCGGAGTTCTTCGTCCTGGCCGGGCTGCTCGGCGAGCCGGGCCGGCTCGACGCCGGTGGCGTGCGCGAGCTGGTCGGAAAGGGCATGCGGGTGGGCTCGCACGGCTGGGCGCACCGCGACTGGCGCACGCTGGACGCGGCCCAGGCGGGCGAGGAGCTGACCCGGGCCTGCGAGGTGCTCGGCGAGCTGACCGGAACGCCCGTGACCAGGGTCGCGATCCCGTTCGGCTCCTACGACAGACGGGTGCTGCGCCGCTTACGCCGCGCGGGAGTGACCCGCGCCTACACCAGCGACGGCGGCAGGGCCAGAGCGGGCTCGTGGCTGCAACCGCGGACCAGCCTGCGGCGCGACCTGGACGCCGCGTGGATCGACGGCGTGCTCTCCGGGCCCTCACTGAGCCGCCGGGCGGGCAAGCTCGGCATGCGGCTGTACAAGCGGGTGCGCTGATGCGCAGGGTCGCGGTGGTCATCGTCACCTACAACAGCGCGGACGTGCTCCAGGGCTGCCTCGACTCGCTGCCGTCCGGCGCGGCCGGGGTGGAGCTGGCCGCGGTCGTGGTGGCGGACAACGCCTCGAAGGACGACTCCACGGCGCTGGCCGAGCGGGCGGACCTTCGGGTCACGGTGGTGCAGGTGGGCAGGAACGCCGGATACGCGGCGGCCATCAACGCCGGGATCGCCGCGCTCGACCTCGACCAGTTGGACGGCGTCTACGTGCTCAACCCCGACTGCCGGCTGCGTCCCGGGGCTGTCGCTCCCCTGCTGGACTGCCTGAAGCATCCGGGCCGGGGCATCGTGGTGCCGTACATGGTCAATCCGGACGGCACGCTGCAGCCCTCGCTGCGCCGGATGCCCACGGTGGGCCGGGCCGTGGCCGAGGCGGTGGTCGGCGGGGCGCTGGCCGGGCGCATGGGCACCGTGGGCGAGCTGGTGACCGACCCGCGCGACTACGCCAGGCCGGGCGCGTTCGCCTGGGCGACGGGAGCGGCGCTGATGCTCTCGCCGCGGATGATCCGCGAGGTGGGGGCCTGGGACGAGTCGTTCCTGCTCTACAGCGAGGAGACGGACTACTGCCTGCGCGCCGCGGACCTCGGCTGGGCCACCTGGTACGAGCCCGCCTCGGTGATCGAGCACATCGGCGGCGCCTCGGGGGTCGATCCGGTGCTGGCGTCGCTGCTGGTCGTCAACAAGGTACGGCTGTTCCGGCGGCGGCACGGGCCCGTGCGCGGGACGGCGTACTACGTGGCCGTGCTGGCGGGTGAGGCGGTGCGGGCCCTCGCGGGGCGGCGGACGTCCAGGGCCAGCGTGGTGGCGCTGCTGCGGCCCTCGCGGCGCATGACGGCGCTGCCGCAGTGAGCGGCCTGCGGGTCAAGGCGTTCGACGAGCTGAGCGCGGCCGAGCTGGACGCCTGGGAGGCGGTACGGGCCGCGAACCCGGCGCTGGACAGCCCATACTTCCATCCCGGCTTCTCCGCGGCCGTGCACGCAAGTGGGCGCACCGTGCACGTGGCCGTGGGGAACGACGTGTTCGTGCCGCACCACCGCGACGGCCGGCTGCTGCGCCCGGCCGGCTGGCCCGGGGCGGACTTCCAGGGGCCGATCCTGGCCGCCGGCGCCGCTTTCCGGCCGCTCGACCTGCTCGGGAACGGCGCGGGCGGCTACGCCTTCGACCATCTGGTGCCGGACGCCCCCGGCTTCGAGCGGTGGGTGCTCTCGCGCAGGCCGTCGCCCTACCTGGACGTCACCGGCGGGCTGACCGGATATCTGGGCCGGGCCTCGAAGAGCGGCAAGGACAACATGGGTCAGGCGCGGCGCCGGGCCGCCAGGGCCGAGCGGGACCTGGGCGCGGTCAGGTTCGAGGCCGACGCGGTGGACGCCGGGGCGCTGGCGCGGGTGATCGAGCTCAAGCGGGCCCAGTACGCCGCCACCGGCGCCCAGGACTACTTCGCCGAGCCCGGCCGGATCAAGCTGCTCGAAGCCCTGCTCGGCATCCGCGACCCGGGCTTCGGCGGCGTGCTGTCCACGCTGCGCGCCGGACCGCACCTGCTCGCGGCCCACTTCGGTCTCAGGTCGGGCGGCGTGCTGCACTGGTGGTTCCCCGTCTACGACCCCGCGTTCGCCAAGCTGTCCCCCGGCTGGATCCTGCTGCGCGAGCTGGTCGCGGCCGCCCCGTCGCTCGGGATCGCCAGGATCGACCTCGGGCGGGGCGAGGACGAGTACAAACGGCGGGCCAGGACCGGCGAGAGCGTGGTCTGCCAGGGCATCGTGACCAGGAACCCGGCCCGCCGGTGGGCGGCCGCCGCCGGCACCCGGGCCAGGGCGCTCGTGCGTTCCTTCCGCGCAGGAAGAAATCGGTAACGTTCCAAAGGGCATACCCGACATATCCCTTGGAGGCGGGGGAAATCGCGCTTTGCCCTCCATATAGGCGGTCCACGGTAGACGGTCCAACGGAGGGCGGCTATGCGGATCAGTGTCTTCGGGCTCGGCTACGTGGGGTGCGTCTCGGCCGCCTGCCTGGCCTCCATGGGACATCAGGTCGTGGGCGTGGACGTCAACCCGGCCAAGGTCGACCTCATCAACGGCGGGCACGCGCCCATCGTCGAGGAGCGCATCGGCGAGCTGATCTCCGAGACGACCGCCGGGGGCGCGCTGCGCGCCACCACCGACGCGGCCGAGGCGGTCGCGGCCACCGAGCTGTCGCTGGTCTGCGTGGGCACGCCGTCGGCGCCCAACGGCAGCCTGTCCACGACCTTCCTGGAGCGGGTGGCCGAGCAGATCGGCCGGGCGCTGCGGCCCGGGCACGTCGTCGTCTTCCGCTCGACCATGCTGCCCGGCACCTGCGCGGAGCTGCTGGTGCCGATCCTGGAGCTTGCGTCGGGGCTGCGCGCGGGCGCCGGCTTCGGGGTGGCGGTCAACCCCGAGTTCCTGCGCGAGGGCACCAGCGTGCGCGACTTCTTCGCGCCGCCGAAGACGGTGATCGGCGAGTCGGACGAGCGGACGGGGAACGTGGTGGCCTCCCTGTACGAGGGCCTGCCCGGCGACGTCTTCCGGGTCCCCATCCCCGTAGCCGAAATGACGAAATATGCGGACAACGCGTTTCATGCGGTCAAGATCGGCTTCGCCAACGAGATGGGCGCCATCTGCCAGGCACTCGGCCTCGACTCCCACCGGGTCATGGACGTCTTCCTGGCCGACCGCAAGCTCAACATCAGCCCCGCCTACCTGCGCCCAGGATTCGCCTTCGGCGGCTCCTGCCTGCCCAAGGACCTGCGCGGCCTGGTCTACGCGGCCAGGAAGGCCGACGTGTCGATCCCGCTGCTGTCGCACGTGCTGCCCGCCAACGAGGCGCACCTGCAGCGCGCCTTCGAGCTGATCACCGCCTCGGGCCGGCGCCGGATCGGCATGTTCGGCCTGTCGTTCAAGCCGGGCACGGACGACCTGCGTGAGAGCCCGCTCGTGGAGCTGGCGGAACGGCTCCTCGGCAAGGGCTACGACCTGCGCATCTACGACGCCAACGTGACCCTGTCACGGCTGGTCGGCGCCAACCGCGCCTACATCGCCGAGCGGCTGCCGCACCTGGGCGACCTGCTCGGCGACTCGGCCGAGGAGGTGCTCGACCACGCCGAGGTGTGCGTCGTCGGGTGCCTGGACGAGCGAGTGCTCGCCGCCCTGGACCAGGCCGGCGACCGCACGATCGTGGACCTCGTCCGCATCCCGGACGCGGAAACCCAACGGGGCAGAAGGGACTACACAGGCATTGGGTGGTAGAGCGCTCATCCTCGTCGAGAACCTTTCCGTACCACTCGACCGGCGCGTCTGGCAGGAGAGCACCGCGCTGCGCCAGGCCGGCTGGGAGGTGCATGTCATCTGCCCCAAGGGGGTCAAACAGGACACCGAGGCGGAGGCCGTCATCGACGGCGTCCACATCCACCGCTACCCGCTGCGCGCCGCCACCGGCGGCCCGGCCGGCTTCCTGCGCGAGTACGGCTCCGCCCTCTGGCACACCTTCCGCCTGGCCCGGCGGCTCGGCCGGTTCGACGTCGTGCACGGGTGCAACCCGCCGGATCTGTTCTTCCTGGTCGCGCTGGCCATGCGGCGCCGGGGCACCCGGTTCGTCTTCGACCAGCACGACCTGGTGCCCGAGTTGTACCTGTCGCGCTTCGGCCGGGGCCGCGACCTGCTCTTCCGCGCGGTGTCGTGGATGGAGCGGATGACGTACCGGGCGGCGCACGTGGTGATCGCGACCAACGAGAGCTACCGGCAGATCGCGCTCTCCCGGGGCGGCAAGCGGCCCGAGGAGGTGTTCGTGGTGCGCAGCGCGCCCGTGGTGGAGCGGTTCCACCAGGTGCCGCCGGACGCGTCCGTACGGCGCGGGAAGCCGTACCTGCTGTGCTACCTCGGCGTGATGGGCCCGCAGGACGGCGTGGACTACGCGCTGCGCAGCCTGGCCAGGCTGCGGGACGAGCACGGGCGCGCTGACTGGCACGCGGTGTTCGTCGGCGGCGGCGACACGTTCGACGCGATGGTCGGGCTGGCCCACGAGCTGGGCCTGGACGACTGCGTGGAGTTCACGGGACGCATCCCCGACGAGGATCTGATGCGTTACCTGTCCACGGCCGACGTCTGCCTGTCGCCCGACCCGCTCAACCCGCTCAACGACGTCTCGACGATGAACAAGGTCATGGAGTACATGGCCATGTCCAGGCCCATCGTCTCCTTCGAATTACGCGAGGCCCGCGTGTCGGCGGGCGAGGCGGCGCTGTACGCGCCCGCCAACGACGAGTCGGAGTTCGCCAAGCTGATCTCCCGGTTGCTCGACGACCCGGAGGAGCGGCGGCGGATGGGCGAGATCGGCCGGGAACGGGTGGCCGGGCCGCTGTCCTGGGAGCACTCGAAGACCGCGCTCCTGGCCGCCTACGAGGCCGCTGTGGGGCCGCCGGCGGGGTCGCGATGACGGCTGCCCGCGTCGGTGCCCCAGCCCGTGGCGCCGCCGCGGAGCCTGGCGAGCAGCCGGTCCGCGGCCAGCACCACCAGGTAGCAGGCGGCGTCCAGCGGGCTGATCTGCCGCCCGGCCAGCAGCGCTCCGAGCGCGGACAGCCGCAGGGAGCGCCCCGGCCGGCCCAGCGCGGCCAGCTCGCGGTTGCCCCTGCGCACCCTCATCCGCCGGCGCAGGTGGGCGCGGACCGTACGCGGCGGGCGTACCAGAGACCGGGCCTCGGCGACCACGACGCGCTCGGCACCGGTGAAGCAGCCGTCCACCCAGCCGTCGTCGGAGATCACGTCGGGCAGCGGGAAGGCGCGCTCGTGGCCGCGCTCATCGAGCACGTACACGCCCACGCCGGCCAGCGCCCGCGACGGCGCGACGAGCCGGTCGTGCACCCGGTGCACCCGCCGCACCACGGGCCCGGCGCCGCCCAGGTCCCATTCGGGGACGGGCGCGCAGGCCAGCACGCCCGGCCGGGCCGCCGCCTCGGCCAGGGCCCGTACGGAGGCCGCGTCGATCCGTACGTCGGCGTCCAGGTAGACCCGGGGGAAGACCCGGCACGCGGCGTCGCCCAGGTGCAGCGCGTGGACCTTGCCAGGGACAGGCGTCTCCAGCACCCGCACGCCGGGCCGCGCCGCCACCGCCGCCGTACGGTCGGCGCAGGCGTTGGCCACCACCACGACGTCGAACTCCCCCGGCGCCGCCCCCGCGAGCAACGCGTCGAGCCCCGCCCCGATGACCGTCTCCTCGTTGTGCGCCGGAATCACGACGCTCACCGACGCCTTCATCAGACCCCCTCCTGGAAGGACGAAGCATGAAAGTGGAGCAGGGCGAGCTCGACGGGGTGCTGCTGTTCAGGCCGTCGCCGCACCGCGACAGCCGCGGCCTGTTCACCAGGACGTTCGACGCCGCCACGGCCGCCGCGGCGGGCCTGGACGCGTGCGCGTTCATCCAGGACAGCCAGTCCAGGTCGCGTCTGGGCACGATCCGCGGCCTGCACGGGCGCTCCGGCAGAGGAGAGGCCAAGCTCGTCCGCTGTGCCAGGGGCGCGGTGCACGACGTGCTGGTGGACGCCAGGCCGCACTCGCCCACGTTCGGCCGGAGCATGGCGGTGCGCCTGGACGACGAGGACTTCCTGACCCTGTACGTGCCCCCCGGCCTGCTGCACGGCTTCCAGGCGCTGACCGGGCCCGCCGACACCTGCTACCGCATCGACAGGGAGCACGACCCGAGTGAGGACCTCGCGGTCCGGTACGACGATCCGGACCTGCGGATAGTCTGGCCCCTTCCCCCGGCCGAGGTCAGCCCGCGCGACCTGGACGCGGGCTCCTGGGCCGAGCTGCTGCCCCGGCTCGGCACCTGAGAGGCGGCCATGCGCGCACGTCATCTCCTGCTCCTCGCCGCGGCCCTGGCCCCGGCCGCCTGCGACGCGGCCCCGGCCGCGACACCGACTCCGGCGCCCTCCCCCGTGATCGTCCGGCCGGACGGCTCCTCCTGCCCCGACCACCCCACACCCGCCTGCACAGGCGCGCCCAATCGCGTCAACCTGAAAGAGGTCGAGCTCAACACGGAGAACGTCGCCTACCGCGTGCAGACCGACGGCACCGTGCTGGACGGCGTGCACATCCCCGGGCACCTGCTGATCCACGCGAACGACGTGACGATCACCAACAGCGTCGTCGACGGCGACGTGATCAACGCCGACGGGCCCGAGTCGTTCCGGTTCACGATCGCCGACTCCACAGTGGGCACCACGGCCAAGTGCGAGCCGCTGCCCGCGATCGGCCACGACAAGTACAAAGCCACCCGAGTGCTGGTGCAGGGCCACAGCGACGGCTTCCGCGTCTCCGGCGACGACGTGGAGATCCGCGACTCCTTCGTCAGGCTCTGCTCGCGGCCCGGCGACCACTCCGACGGCATCCAGGCCTACAACGGCGGCAAGGGCCTGCTGTTCCACCACAACACCGTCGACCAGCGCGAGGCCGAGCACATCACCGCGCCGATCTTCCTGGTGGACGAGAAGTCGGAGGACGTGACCGTCACCGACAACCTCATCATGGGCGGCACCTACAGCCTCCAGGTGCGCAACGCCCGAGGCAGGCAGGTGGTGCGCGGCAACAAGCTGGTGGACAAGTCGTGGGTGTACGGGCCGACCGACTCCGAGTGCGGGCGGACGGAGTGGGCCGGCAACGAGCTGGTCACCATCGACGAGAACTATCGGGTCACCTCGATCGTCGGCCCGCTGGCCTGCGCGGGAGAGAGCTGATCCGCCTGCCGATCCGCCTGCCGATCCGCCCTGGCCGCCCGCAGCAGGGCGCCGGCCGAGCCGACCAGGATGAACGCCAGGCCCGTCACGGTCGCGAACGACAGCAGGTCGAAGGTGAGCGAGCCCACCAGCGGCACGACCAGGCAGGCGGCGACGGTCAGGCACAGGTCGCGGTCACCCGGGTCGGCGCTGAGGTGCCTGGCCCGCAGCGCCGCGTAACAGGCCACCACGAACAGCGCGGCGAAGGCGACGGTGCCGAACAGGCCCGTCTCGACCATGGACAGGATGTACTGGTTGTCGAAGATCTGATGTTTGGGGGCGTACCAGGTGCCCAGGCCCCGGCCGAGCCAGAAGTGCCGGCCGATCTGCTGGGCGGCCACGGCGTAGTCGTGCGTCCTGTACTGGATGCTCTCGTCGTTGCCGAGGTCGGTGAACAGCCCGGTGATGGCCCCGAGCAGGCCCGGCACGGCCACCCTGATCACCACCAGGAATCCGGCCGCCACCAGCAGCGTGGCCAGCCGCCGCCGCCACGACCACCCCGCGAACAGCACCACGCCCACGGCGAGCAGGCTCAGCATGGCCGAGCGCGACACCGAGAACATCAGGCCGAGCCCGATCAGCGCCGTGCACACCCACCACCGCAGCGCCGGCTCGGCCCGCAGCCTGGCCCGGGTGGCGTAGTGGGCGGCCAGCGGCAGCAGGATGGCGCAGGTGACGCCGAACTCGATCGGATGGCCGGTGGTCGCGGCCACCCGGCGCAGGTCGGCCCGCTCCAGCACGAACGAGTCGCCCTCGCTGGTGTAGCGCAGGATCGGCAGCTCAAGGAACCTGGTCAGGTCGATCGAGAGCAGGAACTGCAGGGCCGCGATCACCGAGATCACCGCTCCGCAGACCACCAGGGTCCTGAGCACGAGGTCCAGCCGCTGCCGGCCGCGGACGCCGTCGCAGACCGTCAGCGCCAGGCCCACCGTGGCGATCACCAGGACGAAGGAGTGATCGCTCAGGTTGAGCTCGTCGGAGTCCATGTACCCCCAGGTGGACAGCCCGTAGGTGGCCACCATCGAGGTGAAGTAGGCGAACAGGGCGGTACGCACGGGGTTGCGGCCCTTGGCCGCCCCCAGCGTGAGCGTGAGCTGCGCGCACAGCCAGAGCACGGCCGCGCCCAGGCTCACCACGTTGGCCGGGGTGAGCGACAGGGGCAGGCCCTTGAGCACGAGCCGGGCCGGCACGATCAGCAGCACGGCGGCGAACACGGCGGCCACGGTGGCGCCGTCGGCCCGCCCCGGCAGTGGCGGCGCAGCGGGAAGCCGTACGATCGCGGACACCGGTCAGACTCCCGTTTTTTTGACCGGTTCGGGCAGCTCAGCCGGAGGCGCGCCACCGTCCCCGCGTACGCGGGCCCGTAACAGGCGGCGGGCGCCGAGCGGCGCCGCCAGGCTCTCCGCCGCGAACGAGGCGCACAGCGAGGCGATCACCCCCAGCCCGAGCGCCGCCGCCGCCGAACGCAGCTTCCTGCCCTGCTGGGGCGCGGGCCTGGTCGGCGGCACGGCCTCGCTGACCGTGATGTACGTCCCCACGGGCGCCTGCACCTGCCGCTGCCGCGCGTTCAGCTCCTGCCTGATCCGCGTGACGGCCTTGCGCACGATCGCCGTGGCCTCCTGCGGCGCCAGGCTCTCCCCCTCCACGAACACCAGCGGCCCCGTGGCCAGCGACTCCAGGTTGTTGGTGCCGTTGGTCACCGCGTACGTGGTCGGCCCCCCGCTGGTGACCCCCATCTCCGCCACCATGTCCGGCGTGCTCATGACGCTGATCAGGATGGAGGCGGCCACGTCGAGCCCGTGGTCGAAGTTGAGCAGCGGGTTGACCCGGGGAAGGGGCTGATCGGGGTCGGACGGGAGGGTGCCGCCGCTGTTCGGCGCGGTGAGCACGAGGACCGCGGTCGTGGTGTAGGTGACCGGGACCGTGGAGTAGGCGTAGAAGGCGGCGCCGACGGCCGCGAGGAAGGCGGGGACGGCCACGTACCAGCGACGCGCCAGGACGAGGAGAGTCCCCCAGAAATCCACGCGTCCTCCCTGTGAATCCCACCTCATGCATGTCGGCCGAACCGGGGTGGAGCGTTACACAAACGCTGTAACACCAGCTATCGGCCGCCGATATGGATACAAGGGGCTATCTTTCACCCGGGGTGGGGACGGAGATCACCTTTCATGAGCGCTCTGGCCGTCGTCACGCCCACGTACGCTCCCGACGCCGGACTCTTCGCCCACCTGCACCGTTCGGTCCTCGACCACACCTCGGACGACACCGTCCACCACGTCATCGTGCCGCCGTCCGACCGGCGGCTCTTCGCCCGCTTCTCGGGCCCTCGGTGCCGAATCTGGACCTATGCCGAGATCCTGCCGCGCCGCCTCACCCACGTCCCCTTCACCGGCGTGTGGATCGATCCCGTGCGCCCTTGGCCGCCGTTGCGCGGGTGGGTGGCCCAGCAGGCGGTGAAGGTGGCGGTCACGGCGCGGCTCGACGCCAAGGTGGTGCTGGTCGCCGACTCGGACGTGGTGCTGGTGCGCGAGGCGACGCCCGATCTGTTCATCCAGGACGGCCAGGTGAGCATGTTCCGGGTGGACGGCGGCGTGCACGAGCTCATGACCGACCACGTCACCTGGCACCGGGTGGCCCGCGAACTGCTGGGCGTGCCGGGGCCCGCGCCGCTGCCGCTGCCCGACTACGTCAGCTCGCTGGCGTGCTGGGATCCGGCCGTCGTGCGCGCCATGCAGGAACGCATCACCGAGACGACCGGGCGTCACTGGCTGGCCGCCTTCATCTCCTACCTCCAGGTCTCGGAGTTCATCGTCTACGGCGTGTTCGTGGACGAGGTGCTGCGGGCCGCGCCTCCGGTCAGCACCGCGATCTGCCACAGCCGGTGGGATCGCACCCCTCTGGACCACGCCGGAGCCATCGCCTTCGCCGACCGGCTGCCGCCCGACGCGGTGGGCATGATGATCTCGGCCAAGTCGGGCACGCCCATGGCGGTCAGATCGGCGGCGATCGAGCGATGCTCCCAGATCACCGGACCCGATGGGAGTCATCCGTGAGCAAGCTGGCGGTCATCACCCCGTCCTACGCCCTGGACGCCGAGCTGTTCGCCGAGTTGCACCGTTCCGTCCTGGAGTTCACCTCCGAGGACACCATCCACCACGTCTTCGTCCCGCCGGGCGACCGTGCGGCCTTCGCCCGCTTCGAAGGCCCGCGCTGCCACGTGTGGATCCGCTCGGAGCTGCTGCCCCGCCGCTACCTGCGGCTGCCCGGCGCCGACCTGTACGTCAACTACCGCCGCCCCTGGCCCCCGCTGCGCGGCTGGGTGATGCAGCAGACGGTCAAGATCGCCTCCGCCGGGCTGATCGACGCCGACACCATGCTCATCGTCGACTCCGACGCCGTACTCGTCCGCCCGACCAGCGCCGAGTCCTTCACCGTGGACGGGCGGCTGTGCCTGTACCGGCTGGAGAACGGCGTCACGGCCGAGATGGAGCGGCACGTCATCTGGCACCGGGTCGCCCGCGAGCTGCTCGGCCTGCCGTCCGCGCCGCCCCCGCCGCTGCCCGACTACGTGACGGCGCTGACGTTCTGGGACCCGGAGATCGTGCGGGCCATGCAGCGGCGCATCACCCAGGTGACCGGCCGCGACTGGCTCGACGCGTTCAATGCCCAGCTGCACGTCTCCGAGTTCATCCTGTACGGCGTCTTCGTGGACGAGGTGCTGAAGGCGGACCCGCCGATCAACACCACGATCTGCCACCTGAGCTACAACCACGAGCCGTGGGACGTGGCGCAGGCCGTGGCCTTCGCCGACCGGCTGCCGCAGGAGGCGGTGGGGATGATGATCTCGGCCAAGTCGCACACGCCGGCGGAGGCCAGGGCGGCCGCCATCGCGCGGTGCGCTCAGGTCGTCGAGTCGAGCTGACCCTTCTTCGGCTCGTCCTCGTCCGGCTCGTCCTTCTCGGGCCCGTGCTTCTCGGCCTCGCCGGGGGCGGCGCTCGCCTGAGCTGACTCCACCTCGGCCGGTGCAGAGGCGGCCGGTGCAGAGGCGGCCGGTGCGGGCTCGGCCGGCGTGGAAGCGGCCGACTCGGCCTCGGCCGGTTCCGTGTCGGTCTTGATGACCTGGATCGGGCCGGTGGTCTCCTCGGCCAGCTCGTCCACCGTCAGCGGGAAGCCGGACATCATGGGCAGGCGCGACCTGGAACCGTTGACCGCCGCGGCGCCCTCCGCGACCGGCTGCTCGGCGACGACCTCGGCCCAGACGCCCTCCGCGGCCTCCTCCGCGGCCTCCTCCGCGGCCTCCGCCGGTTCCTCCGCCGGTTCCTGTGAAGGTGCGGGCTCGGGTGCGACGCCCGGGCCGGCCCGCCGCGCGGAGCGGACGCGCTGGACGGCGTAGGCCAGCCCCATCCCGCCGACGATCCCGAACGCGCCACCGAACGCCGCGACCGTCAGCCGGTCGCCGATGGCCGCCTTGGGCGTCGAGGGCGGCATCACGTCCATGATCCCGATGTGGGTGCTGATCGGCGCGTCCAGCGCGGTCTGCCGCTTGGCCAGCTCCAGCCGTACCCGCAACTGGGCCTTGCGCATGACCTGCCGCACGGTGGCGGGCGAGTCGCTCTCGACCTCGACGTAGACGAACGGCCCGTTCGTGCTGATGCCGAGCAGGTCGGGGTTGGTCCGCCCGTCGTTGATGATCACGGCGGTGGGCCCGTTCTCCGGCGCGCCGATCTCGGCGTACACGTCGGGCGTGTTGGTGGCCAGGATGAGGATGCCCGCGGTCGTGCGCAGGGCGTCGTTGAACTGCAGCAGCGGGTTGGTCAGCCCCGGCCGGTTCTGCGGCTCGGTCTCCAGCGTGCCACCGGTGGCGGGCACGGTGAGCACCATGGAGGCGGTGGAGACGTACCGGCTCGGCATCAGGAAGTAGGCGGCCAGGGCGAGTCCGACGGCCGCGACGACGACAGGCGGCCCCACGAACTTCTTCCGGGCCAGACCAAGGACGGTCCTCCAGAAGCGCACTTTTCCGCCCCCGTCACTTCTCGTTCCATGGGAAATCGCTCTGTTCATCGGACGTGTTACACGAATCGGACCATGGAGAGGAGCTTGCGGCTCCTGTGCGCGATGGTGCGCCGCTGGCGTCGTGCGAACATGCGCAGCACCGCCGTACGGGCCCGGCGGCGCTGCGCCTCGGTGAGCTCGGCCTGGTGCAGCCAGCGCAGCAGTTCCCTGCACTGGAGCGTGTTGGCCAGGTGGGACTGCCAGGACGGCACGTCGAGGCGGCCGGCCAGGCGGGTGATCCGTTCCGTCCGCCAGTTGCGGTGCGAGAGCACCTCGGGCACGTGCGCCCATGGCCCGGCCAGCGCCAGCTTGGCCGCGTAGACCTCGTCCTCGCGCAGCATGTTGCGCCGGGGGATCTCGGTCGCGGGCCCGCGCCGCAGCAGCCCGTAGAGCGGGTCGATGAGGAACGGGCTCTCGTTGAGCAGCCTGAGCATCTCGGCGAACCGCTCGACCGGGTCGTCGGAGCCCAGCCCGGCGCCCGCCGTCGCGCCCTCCCCCGGGCCCGGGTAGGGGGTGGTGGTGACCTGGCCGCCGTCGCGGGTGTAGGCCACCTGGTTGGTGACGAGGATGAGCCGTTCGTCTGCGGCGAAGGCGGCCAGGGCGCGGGAGACGCAGGAGGGCTCCAGCCGGTCGTCGTCGCCGATCCAGCGGATGAACGCGCCGCGCGAGATCCTGGCGGCGTGGGTGAAGTTGCCGAGCAGGCCGACGTTGCGCGGGTGCCGGTGGTAGACGATCCGCTCGTCGCCGGCGGCCAGGTCGCGGCAGAGCTCCTCGGTGGCGTCGGTGGAGGCGTTGTCGGAGATGACCAGCTCGATGTGCTGATGGTCCTGGGCCAGCACCGAGCGGACCACGCCTTCGAGGCGTCCGGCCCCGTTCCTGACCGGCAGGGCGATCGAGACGAGCTCAGAGTCGCGCATGGACCCTCCCTTGGCGTACGAGTCGCTTCAGCACGGCGCGCGGCACCACGACGAGCACGAACAGCAGCAGCCCCGCCCCGCCGGCCACGCACAGCTCGAAGAAGGGGCCGTCGATCACGGCGGCCAGGCCCGCCATGACGCCGCCGGCCAATGCCGCGCCGAGCAGCGGCCGGGCCAGCCCGGCGCCGAACAGCCGCGCGGGCACGCCCGAGCGCTGCAGGGCCACGGCGAGCAGCGGCAGCGCCACCAGCACCGCGATGGTGGCGTGCGCCACGGCCGCACCCTCGATGCCGTCGAGCTCAGCGCCGGCCAGCAGGGCGGGCAGCAGCGCGGCGGCCCAGCACAGGTTGACCCACATGGTCGACTTCGTCCGGCCGAGCGCGGCCAGGATGTCGGTGATGAGCAGGGTCAGCATGCGCACGGCCATGACGATGGCCAGGAAGCGCAGCACCTGGGCGGCGGGCAGCCACGGCGTGCCGTACAGGAACTCCACGACCGCGGGCGCGAGCGTGCCCATCAGCACGGCGATCGGCAGCACCATGCCGGCCAGCAGCGGCACGGCCTGCCGCACGCCCTCCCGCATCGACTCCTCGCCCTCCTCGGCCAGGCGCGCGAAGCTGGGCAGCGCGACGTAGCGGATGGCGGTGCCGATGAGGCCGGGCACCCAGCTGGAGATGTTGAACGCGAGCAGGTAGAAGCCCAGCATCACCGGCCCGAGCACGTCGCCGACGATGACCGCGTCCATGTTGAGCAGCAGCCCCTCGATGCCCAGGCTGACGCAGAGCGGCAGCCCGAACCGCAGCAGCCGGGCCGCCAGCGCGCGGTCGAAGCCGAGCTCGATCTTGACCCGGGCCAGGACGACCACCATCAGCCCGGTGAGCACCCCGCCGCTGAGCTGCCCCCAGGCGAAGCTGTAGGCCCCGGCGCCGTTGGCGGCCAGCGTGATGGAGACGCCGGCGTTGACCACGAAGCCGGCCAGGTTCGCCCAGGCCAGCTTGTCCTGCTCGAACCTGCGCATGAGCGCGGCACTGCGGACCGCGGTCAGCCCGTAGACGACGTTGGTGGCCATGAGGACGCGGATCACCCACGTGGCGTCCTCGCTGCCGGCCAGCCGCGCGTAGAAGGGAGCGATCACCCAGAACAGGGCGTAGAGGGCCAGGCTGGACGCGATGGCGACCACGGTGGCCGTCGGGGCGACCTCCTCCAGCCGGCCGCGCCACTGCACGGTCGCCGCGATCACCCCGGCGTCGTTGATGTAGATGACGAACTGGGTGGCGGCCAGGGCGATGGCGAACACGCCGAAGTCCTCGGGCACCAGCAGCCTGGCCAGGACCAGGCTCATCACGAACGAGCCCGCCTTCATCACCAGGTTGCCGAGCAGGCTCCAGCGCAGGCCGCGCCCGGCCTTGCGGCCTATGTCGCCGACCTCGCTCACGGGGCTTCCCCGCCGGCCGGCACCCGTTCCAGCCAGATCTCCCGCCAGAACGGGACGAACTCGCGCGGGCAGTTGGCGTTGTAGACGCCCTCGCAGACCAGGTCGTCGAGGATGATGCAGGGGCTCTTCATGGTCAGCATGCGCCCGGTCTTCTCGTCCAGGCAGCGCTCGACCCTGGCGCGTACGCGTGCCGTCCTGCCGCAGTAGCGGGCCATCTCCTCCTCGAACCCGAGGCCGCGGTTGAGCAGGTCGTCGTTGAGCGTGTCGAGGATCTCGTCCTTCGACTTGATCCTGACCAGCTCGCCCGGCCGCAGGTCCAGGCTGCCGGTCGGGGTGACCCGGCCGGCGCGGCCCTGCACGAAGCCCCAGCGCAGCCCGCCCCTGATCCACAGGCGGCGAGGCAGCACCTTCTTGCTGACGTCCTGGAAGCGGTTGAACAGCCCGACGAGGAACGTGCGGACGGTCGCGAGCACGCCCGCGTTGCCGCTGCGCACGTCGGTGACGTACTGGCCGAGGTCGCGGAAGGGCAGGCAGACAGGTGCCGCGCGGAGCAGTTCGGTGGCCTGGCAGGAGTAGGCGTCCTCGCCCTTGCGGGTGTGGGCCTCGACCAGCTTCAGCAGGCGCTCCTCGGGCACGGCCGGGGCCTGCGGTGTGCCGGGTTCGACCCGTTTGAGCCAGGCTTCCTTCCAGTAGAGTGAGCAGGCCGTCTGGCAGCCGCCGTGCCCGCCGCCGTCGCAACGCGCCCCGGTGAGGTGCACGGCGCGCTCCATCCGCCGCATGCCGCTGCGGCTGATGGTGTCGCAGAGCTTGTGCGCCACCTTGTGCACGGTCATCCGCCGCCCGCAGAAGGCCAGCATCTCCGGCATGAACGGCAGGCTCTCCAGCTCGCCCCGCTCGTCCAGCGTGGCCAGGATCTCCGCCTCGCTCCGCACCTCGACGAGGTCCCCCACCCGCAGGTTCATGCGCTCTCTCCCACCCGCTTGAGCAGGCCCGCGCCCTCCAGCGCGCCCGCCGCCTCGGCGACCGCCTGGAAGGGCAGGCCCGACCGCTCCGCGATGTCCAGCAGGCCGTGGTCGCCGTCCGACAGGTTCAGCACCCATAACATCGCCATCTGCGCCTGTTTCGTGTCACTTCTGCCGCCGAGTGAGCCGTACAGGCCGCGCCGGCCCAGCTGCGGCTCCCCGTACGGGCTCAGGTTCTGGTAGCGGCCGTCACGTTCCAGCACCTCCACCGCCGACCAGAGCGCGTCCAGAGTGTCGGCCATGGCCTGGGGCGAGACGAAGCCCACGTCGTCTCCGGAGGTGTGGTACTCGGGGTAGCCCGCGTACGGCGTCCTGGTCAGGCTGCCGACGGGCAGGTTGAAGCCGGGCGAGCAGAACTGCCGCTCGTCGTACCCGTACGGCGAGAAGTCGACGATCGTGTGCGGCCGGTCGCGCAGCACGGCCGCCAGCACCCGGTCGATGGGCGCGTTCCCGCGCCGGCTGCGCTTATACGTCAGCGCCCCCGGATCCCCCGCGCAGGCCAGCGTGAGCCCGTGCCGGACCCGCCCGGTGCGCTCCCGGTTGCGCGCCAGCCAGGTGATGGCGCCGATCGTGCCGGGGGCGAACAGGAACCGGTAGGTGTAGCGGGGCTCGCGCAGTCGGCCCGCGAGCGCGACGGCCACGGCGATGCCGGCCAGGTTGTCGTTGGCCAGCGACGGATGGCAGACGTGGCAGGAAATCAGCACCTCCTCGTCGGTGCGCCCCCGTACGACGTGCTCGGCGTACGTCAGGTGCCCGTCGGCCAGCGTCGAGTCGATCACCACCTCGTACGGCCCAGGGCCCATCCCGTCGAGCGTGTCCTGGCTCAGGCAGAACCCCCACGTCTCGGCGTAGTACGAGGTCCGGTACGGCACCAGGCCCGGCTGCTCGGGCAGCGTGTGCAGGCGGGGGCGCAGCTCGTCCAGCGTCATGACGGCCGAGACGGGCACGCTGTAGCCCACCACGTGCAGGTTCGACCGCCGGAAGTCCACCACCCTGGCCCCTGACGGGTCCTTGACGTAGGCGTCGCGGATGTTCCACTCCCTGGGCACGGTCCAGTCGAGCACTTGGGTGCCGGTGGGCACCTCGTGCACCTCCAGCTCCAGGTGCTCGCCGACGATGCCGAGCGTGGCGCGCACGCCGTCGCCCGTGATGGAGCGGCACAGCGGGTAGAGCCGCTCCACCAGGGCGTACATCTCCTCGCCTGTCACGTCCGCAGCTCCTCGGAGACCGTGCCGGCCGCGCGCCGGTCGGCCAGCCAGGCCAGCCTGGTGAAGCGCTGGCGGAAGTCCGTGACCGTCAGCCCGTGGCACCGGTAGGCGTCGGCCAGCTCGACGGCGCCCGCCTTCACCGTCCAGCGGGCGTGCAGCTCCGGCAGCGCGGCGCGGATGCGGGAGAAGTCGACCCGGTACGAGCGCGGGTCGGCTCCCGTCTCACCGGTGACCAGCAGCTCGGAGCCGGGCACCGCCTCCACGACGTGCCCGGCGATCTCGGCGACGGTCAGGTTGTTCTGCTCGCCGCCCACGTTGAAGGCCCTGGCGTGCACGGCTTCGCGCGGCGCGGTGAGCGCGGCCACGAAGGCGTCGGCGATGTCGGCCACGTGCACGAGGGGCCGCCACGGGGTGCCGTCCGACAGCACGCGCACCTGCCCGGTCAGATGCGCGTGGCCGACCAGGTTGTTCAGCACGATGTCGGCGCGCAGCCTCGGGGAGAAGCCGAACGCGGTCGCGTTGCGCAGGAACACCGGCGTGAAGTCGGCGTCGGCCAGCTCGACCAGCTCGTCCTCGACGCGGACCTTCGACTCCGCGTACGGGGTGACCGGGCGCAGCGGGGCGTCCTCGCCGAGCAGATCGTCGCCGCCCGAGGCGCCGTACACCGAGCAGGTGGAGGCGTACAGGAAGCGGCGCACGCCCGCGTCGCGGGCCAGCCTGGCCAGCCGGACCGAGGCGTGGTGGTTGATGTCGTAGGTCAGCTCGGGCGCGAGCGCGCCCAGCGGGTCATTCGAGAGCGCGGCCAGGTGGATCACCGCGTCGAAGCCGGCCAGCAGTTCCGCCGGTACGTCGCGCAGGTCCACCCGGTGGCCCGGCGGGTCGTCGGGCGGCGGGCCGAGCACGCACTCGGCGAAGAGCCCGGAGTCGAGCCCCACCACCTCGTGGCCGGCCCGGGCCAGCGCCGGCGCCATGACGGTGCCGAGGTAGCCCTGGTGCCCCGTGAGTAACACACGCATGCCGATCAGCCTCCAGCTAGATCTAGGGCGAGTTTGTGCAGGTAGAACGCCTCCGCATGGCGTGCGTGACACTCGATGCCGCGGATTCTGGCCAGTCCGAGGAAGGCTTCCCTGTCGAACCAGGGGCGGTGCCGCTGCGAGGGGTAGTGCTCCCACAGCAGGTTGACCTTGCGCTCGGCCAGGGCCAGGTCGAGCGGCTGGTAGGCGTTGGGCCGGCCGAGGTCGCCGTCCCATTTGAGGATCTCGTACCCGAGTGTGAGGTGGTCGCGGAAGGCGGTGGGCACGAGCTGGGCCAGCCCGCGATGGTCCTGGTGCGCGTCGCCCGCGTGGGGGGCCAGGATCAGGTCCGGCTCGGTACGCAGGCGCATCCCCTCGACCGCGGCCTTGGCGTCGTCCCAGTGGGCCGGCAGCCGCCCGTCGGGCAGCTTGCCCACCTCGACGCGCAGGTCGGCGCCTGGGCAGAAGGCGGCCAGCGCGTTGCGTTCCTCCTCCTCGCGCACGGTCCCGCCCCCCGACAGGATCAGCGCGTCGACCTTGATGCCCGGGTGCGCGGTGCACATGACGAGGAGCGTGCCGCCCGCGCCGATGGCGAGGTCGTCGCAGTGGGCGGCCAGCAGGGCGATCCGGCGCAGGCCCGACGGGAAGAGCCGGTTCACGCCCGCTCCCACAGCGCCCAGGGCCGCTCGCCCCGGATGTAGGCCCGGTCCAGCTCCATGCGCTGGTTGACGGTGTCGGTGGGCCGCCAGTAGCCGCGGTAGGGGTAGGCCATCAGGCGGCCGCGCTTGGCCAGCTCCTTGCAGCCGTCCACGAGCAGGTCGCCGTTCTCGGGGATGTGGTCGAAGATTTCCTGACGTAAGACGAAATATCCGCCGTTTACCCATAAGGGCATTTCGGTGACGGCGGTGATCTGCCCGACCATCCCGTTCTCCCCCACCTCCACGCAGTGGAAGGTGCCCGGCGGCGGCACCGCCATGAGCGTGCCGCCCGCCCCCGACGCGGCGAACCTGCCGATGATCTCCGGCAGCGGCGCGTCCGTCAGCACGTCGGCGTAGTTGGCCAGGAACATCTCCTCGCCCTCCAGATGCTCACGCACCCGGCGCAGCCGCTCCCCGATCGACGACTCGATCCCCGTGTGGATGAAGGAGATCGTCCAGTCGGAGATGTCGTTGCCCAGCAGCTCGACGTCGCCGCGGCGCAGGACGAAGTCGTTGGAGGCGGTCTCCTCGTACCGCAGGAAGAAGTTCTTGATCTGCTCGGCGCCGTAACCGAGGCAGAGCACGAACTCCTTGTGACCGAAGTGCGCGTAATAGCGCATGACATGCCAGATCAGCGGCCTCGGGCCGACGAGCTGCATCGGCTTCGGCACGTCGCCGGAGCCGGCCGTACGCATGCGCGTGCCGTACCCGCCGCAGAAGAGGACGACCTTCACACGACCTCCAGTGTGGGGATGGGGAAGACCAGCCGGCCGCCCCAGTCACGGATGTAGGACAGCTGCTCGATCAGCTCGTCCCGCAGGTTCCACGGCAGGACGAGGACGTAGTCGGGCCGGTCGGCCGCGATGCGCTCGGGCGGGAAGATCGGGATGCGCGCGCCGGGGGTGAACTTGCCGTGCTTGTACGGATTGCGATCCACCGTGTACGCCAGCAGGTCGGGCCGGACCCCGCAGTGATTGAGCAGCGTGTTGCCCTTGCCCGGCGCCCCGTACCCGACCACCGTGCTGCCCCCCTCGGCGGCGTCGACCAGGAACGTCAGCAGGTCGCGCCGGACCTTGGCCACCCGCTCGGTGAAGTCGATGTAGCCCGAGATGTCGTGCAGCCCCGCCGCCTTCTCCATCGCCAGCACGTCGGCCACCCGCTGCGAGGGCGTGCCCGAGGGCCGGGCCCAGAGCCGGATCGAGCCGCCGTGCGTGGTCAGCAGCTCCACGTCCACCAGCGTCAGCCCGCCACTGGCCAGCGCCCGGCGGGCGGAGGCGACCGTGTAGTACTGGAAGTGCTCGTGGTAGATCGTGTCGTACTGGTTCAGCCGCATCAGCGTGAGCAGGTGCTGCACCTCGATCGAGATCACGCCGTCGTCGGCCACCAGCGTGCGCAGGCCCTTCGTGAAGCCGATCACGTCGGGGATGTGCGCGTAGACGTTGTTGGCCACCACGTGGTCGGCGGTGCCGTGCTCCCGTACGACGGCACGGGCGCTCTCCGGGGTCAGGAACGCCGTCACCGTCGGCACGCCGCGCTCCCTGGCCGCCTGGCCCACGTTCACCGACGGCTCGATGCCGAGACAGCGCACGCCCCGGTCCACCACGTGCCGCAGCAGGTAGCCGTCGTTGCTGGCCACCTCCACCACGAACGCGTCCGGCCGCAGGTCCAGCCCCGCCACGAAGGCGCGGGCGTGCTCGACCCAGGAGGCGGAGTAGGAGGAGAAGTAGGCGTAGTCGGTGAAGGTGTCCTCGGGGGTGATCAGCGGCGGGATCTGCGCCAGCCAGCACGACGTGCACACGCGCAGGTGCAGCGGATAGGTCTGCTCTGGCTCTTCGAGCTGCTCGGCGGTGAGGATGCGCTCGCAGGGAGGTGTCGCCCCGAGGTCCACCACACTGGCGAGCTCCGCCGAGCCGCATAACCGGCAAGTCATCATTCGCACGCTCCAAGAGATTGATATTTCGCCGGGGCCGGTGCTCTCGTTACTGTCGGACCATGGATCCCCTCGGCATCGATGGCGCCTGGCGCCACACGCCGCGCGTCCACACCGACCCCCGCGGCGCGTTCTTCGAGGCCTTCCGCGCCGCCGACCTGCCGCGGCGGTTCGAGCTGGCCCAGGTCAACTGCTCGGTCTCCGGCCACGGCGTGCTGCGCGGCGTGCACTTCGCCGACGTGCCGCCCGGGCAGGCCAAATACGTGATGTGCCTGTCCGGCAGCGTCATGGACGTCGTCGTGGACCTGCGCGTGGGCTCGCCCACGTTCGGCCGCTGGGAGGCCGTGACGCTCGACGACGAGTCGCGCACCGCCGTCCTCGTCGGTGAGGGCCTGGGGCACGCGTTCATGGTGCTCAGCCCGAGCGCCACGGTCGCGTACCTGTGCTCCGAGCCGTACGCGCCCGCTCGCGAGCACGGGGTCCATCCGCTCGACCCGGCCCTGTCGATCGGCTGGCCGACCGATGTCGAGCCGGTGCTGTCGGAGAAGGACGCCAAGGCGCCGACCTTGGAGGAGGCGCTGGCCGGCGGGCTGCTGCCCGACCACCGCGCCTGCGCCGAGTACTACGCGACGCTGCGCTGACGGCTTGCCGCTCTTGCCGGGTCTCACGCCACGCTCCGCTGACGGCTCGTCGCCAGCACCGGCCAGGCCGCGTGCAGGGCCTCGCGCCAGTGCCTGATCGGCTGCCACCGGGTGTGGGCCAGCACGCTGTTCGCCGGCCGCACCGCCGCCCGCGACAGCGCCGACGACGGCACCGGGCGCACCCGTCCCGGATCCTCGCCCAGCAGCGCGAAGATCTCCTTGGCGAACCCGCACCAGGTCGTGTCCCCCGAGCTCGTGCCGTGGTAAACGCCGGGCGGCAGGTCCGACTGCGCCAGCCGGACGAGATAGTCGGCCAGGTCGGCGCTCCACGTCGGCTGCCCGCGCTGGTCGTCCACCACGTCCACGCTCGACCGCTCCCCGGCCAGGCGGATCATCGTGCGGACGAAGTTGACGCCCCGCGCGCCGTACAGCCACTCCGTGCGCACCACGTAGTGGCCGTGCTCCAGCGCCGCCGTCTCGCCCGCCAGCTTGCTCCTGCCGTACGCGTTCACCGGCCCGGTCCGCGCGTCCTCCCCGTACGGCAGCGCGGCGGCGCCGTCGAAGACGTAGTCGGTGGACACCTGGACGAGCCTCGCCCCCACGAGGTCGCACGCCTCGGCCAGCCAGCGCACGGCGGTCCCGTTGACCGCCAGCGCGTCGGCCTCGTTCGCCTCGGCGTCGTCCACCGCCGTCCAGCCGGCGCAGTTGAGCACGACCCTGGGCCGGTAGGCGCAGACGAAGTCGCGCACCGCCCGCCGGTCGCGGACGTCCAGCTCGTCCCGGCCGAGCGCGAGCACCGGTTCGCCGGTCAGCGCGGTCCGGTCGAGGACGTCGCTCGCGAGCATGCCGCCCGCCCCCGTGATGAGCCACCTCATGCCGCCTCCAGGCATAAAAGAGCGATCACCGCGCCCACCAGTCGCGGTGCTCCGCGTACCAGCGGACGGTGTCCTTCAACCCCTGCTCGAACGGGACCTGCGGCCGGTAGCCGAGGGCGCGCAGCTTGCTGTCGTCCAGGGAGTAGCGGCGGTCGTGGCCCTTGCGGTCGGCGACGTACTCGACCATGTCCCAGTCCCGGCCGCAGGCTTCGAGCAGGCGCGTGGTGAGTTCCTTGTTGGTCAGCTCCGCCGTGCCGGCGATGTGGTAGACCTCGCCGGGTTCGCCCCGCTCCGCGACCAGGCGGATGCCCGCGCAGTGGTCGCGCACGTGGATCCAGTCCCGTACGTTGCCGCCGTCCCCGTACAGCGGCACCTTCCTGCCGCGCAGCAGGTTCGTGATGAACAGCGGGATGACCTTCTCCGGGTACTGCCTGGGCCCGTAGTTGTTGCCGCAGCGGGTGATCGAGACGTTCATCCCGTACGTGATCGCGTAGGCGCGCGCGATCAGGTCGCCGCCCGCCTTCGAGGCCGCGTACGGCGAGCGCGGCCGCACCGGCGCGGCCTCGTCCCACGAGCCGATGTCGATCGACCCGTAGACCTCGTCCGTCGACACCTGCACCACCTTCGGCACCTCCGCCTCCAGGCAGGCCTGGAGCAGGGTCTGGGTGCCGAGCGCGTTGGTGTGCATGAACGGCGCGGCGCCCTCGATCGAGCGGTCCACGTGGGACTCCGCGGCGAAGTTGACCACCAGGTCGTGCCCGGGGACGACGCGGGCGAGCAGCTCGGCGTCGCAGACGTCACCGTGCACGAACGTGTGCGCGACCCCGTCGAGGTTGGCCCGGTTGCCCGCGTACGTCAGCTTGTCGAGGACCGTGACGTCCAGGTCGGCCGAGGCGTCGGCGGGGGCGTCGGCGGGGGTCGTGTCGCGGAGGCTCCGGACGAAGTGGGAGCCGATGAATCCCGCACCACCCGTCACCAGAATTCTTGTCATCAGAAACCTCCGAGGAAACCCCCGCCTTCAGGCGGAGGAGGAACCGGACCCCTGCGGAGCAGGGCAGGAACGGGCGATTCGCCGCCGGCCAACCCGTCGTATCGAACAAGCACGCGAATTTTCCTTGATCGTTCGGTAGGATGCCAGGCGTGGCGCAGATCGTGAAGCGGGCTTACAGATACCGCTTCCACCCGCCCCCCGAGCAAGCCTCGCAGCTTGCCCGGACGTTCGGCTGCGTCCGCCTCGTCTACAACAAAGCCCTCGAAGAGCGCACCCGCGCCTACGACTAGGAAGGCAAACGGGTCTCCTACGCCGAGTCGTCGGCGACGCTCACACAGCGGAAGCGCAGCGGCGAGTTCGGCTTCCCGCGCGAGGTGTCGTCCGTGCCCTTGCAGCAGACGTTGCGCCATCTTCAAGCCGGGTTCGCGAACTTCTTCGCCAAACGTGCCAAGTACCCCACCTTCAAGTCCCGCAAGAAGGCGCGGGCGTCGGCGGAGTACACCCGCTCGGCGTTCCGCTGGCGCGAGGGCGAGCTGACGCCGGCGAAGATGGACGCCCCGCTGGCGATCGTGTGGTCGCGCCCGCTGCCAGAAGGCGCACAGCCGTCCACGGTGACCGTGAGCCAGGACGCCGCGGGGCGCTGGTCCGTGTCGATCCTGGTGGAGGAGACGATCGCCCCGCTCGCTCCGGCAGAACAGGCGGTGGGCGTGGATGCGGGCATCACCGCGCTGGCCACCCTGTCCACCGGAGAGAAGATCGTCAACCCCCGGCACAAGCGCCGCGACCGGCGCAAGCTCGCCAAAGCGCAGCGGGCGCTGTCCCGCAAGGAGAAAGGCAGCGCCAACCGGGCCAAGGCTCGGCTCAAGGTCGCCAAGGTGTACGCCCGCATCGCCGACCGCAGGACAGACCACCTGCGCAAGGTCACCACACGGCTCGTTCGCGAGAACCAGGTGATCGCCGTGGAAGACCTGACCGTCCGCAACATGGTTCGCAATCACTCGCTGGCCCGCGCCGTCTCGGACGCGGCCTGGCGACAGTTGCGGTCGATGCTGGAGTACAAAGCGCCCTGGTACGGGCGCACGCTGGTGGCGGTGGACCCCTGGTTCCCCTCCTCCAGGCTGTGCTCGGCCTGCGGCGCCGTGCGAGAGACGATGCCGCTGAACGTCCGGATGTGGCAGTGCGCCTGCGGCGCGGCCCATGACCGGGACGTCAACGCGGCCAGGAACGTGCCCGCCGCCGGGCCGGCGGAGAGCTGAAACGCCTGTGGAGCCGGTGTAAGACCTCAACGAGACTCCTCTCGGGCGGGCGACCGGCCGTGAAGCAGGAAGACCCATGGGCGACCGTGGGAATCCCCCTCCTTCAGGAGGGGGAGGATGTCAAGAACTGATCTGTACCTTGCTGTGATCGCCCAGTACGAGACGGTGGGCTTTGGGCGTGTTGGGAGCCGGCGTGATCTCGACGTCATGCCCGATCAGCGACGACTCGATCCGGCCGACCCCGGCGATGGAGGCTCTCGGCAGCACGATCGAGTACTCGATCTCGCTGCCGGTGATGGCGCAGGAGGCCCCGATCGAGGTGTACGGGCCGACGTAGCTGTCCTGGATCCTGGCGCCGGCGCCGACGATGGCCGGGCCCACGACGCGGGAGCGCTCGACCACGGCGCCCGGCTCGATCGCGACCCGGCCGATGAGCTCGCTGACCGCGTCCACCCGGCCCTGGACCAGGGGCTCGACCGATTCGAGCACCAGCCGGTTGACCTCCAGCATGTCGGTGACGTTGCCGGTGTCCTTCCAGTAGCCCGAGATGATCGAGGACTCGACGCGCAGCCCGGCCTCGATCAGCCACTGGATCGCGTCGGTGATCTCCAGCTCGCCCCGCCACGACGGCTTGAGCTCGGCCACCGCCTCGTGCACGGCCGGGCCGAACAGGTAGACGCCGACCAGCGCCAGATCGCTCTTGGGCCGGGCCGGCTTCTCCTCCAGGCCGGCCACGCGCCCCTCCGCGTCCAGCTCGGCGACCCCGAACTGCCGCGGGTCGGCGACCTTGGTGAGCATGATCTGCGCCGCCGGCCGTTCCCTGGCGAACCGCTCCACCACGTCGTTGATGCCGCCCACGATGAAGTTGTCGCCCAGGTACATGACGAAGTCCTCGTCGCCCAGGTAGTCGCGGGCGATCAGCACGGCGTGGGCCAGCCCGAGCGGCGCCTGCTGGCGCAGGTAGGTGACCTGCAGCCCGAACGCCGAGCCGTCGCCCACCGCCGCCTCGATCTCGGCGTGGGTGTCGCCCACCACCAGGCCCAGCTCCGTGATCCCGGCCGCGGCGATGGCCTCAAGGCCGTAGAAGAGGACCGGTTTGTTGGCAACCGGGACCAGTTGCTTGGCCGAGGTGTGCGTGATGGGTCGTAGCCGTGTGCCCGACCCCCCGGCGAGCACGAGTGCTTTCACCGCTAGTACGCCCCTTCTCCACGGGTGACGACGGACCAGGTCTTCCAGAGGATCTGCAGGTCGAGGATGAGCGACCAGTTCTCCACGTAACGCAGATCGAGACGGACGGACTCCTCCCAGGTCAGGTCGGAGCGTCCGCTGACCTGCCACAACCCGGTCATGCCCGGCTTGACGACAAGGCGGCGGCGGACGTCGGCGCCGTACTTGCCCACCTCTTCCGGCAGCGGGGGGCGGGGGCCGACGAGGGACATCTCGCCACGCAGGACGTTGAGCAGCTGGGGCAGCTCGTCGAGGGAGTATTTCCGCAGGAAAGCGCCTACCCGGGTGATCCTTGGATCGTTCCGAATTTTGAACAGCACGCCGTCGAACTCGTTGTCGTCGAGGAGGGCGCCTTTGAGCCTTTCGGCATCCACCACCATCGTACGAAATTTCACGACACGGAACTCTTTGCCGTCTTTGCCGACCCGTACCTGGGAGAACAGGGAGCCCCCGGGGCTGGTCAGCCGGATCACCAGCGCCAGCACCAGTAGCGGCAGCGCCAGGACCAGCAGCGCGACCCCCGCGACCAGCCGGTCGAACACGGCCTTCACGAACTGCCGCATGCCGTTGAACTCGGGATGCTCCACGTGCAGCAGCGGCATCCCCGCGACCGGCCTGATGCTGATGCGCGGCCCGGCCACGTCGAGCAGGGCCGGGGCCACGAACAGATCCGTGCGCGCCGTCTCCAGGCTCCAGGCCAGCCGGCGCAGCGCGGCCCCGTCGAGCTCGGGGCAGGCCAGCACGGCCACCGCGTCGGCTCGCTCCCGCTCCACCACGCGCGCCACGTCGCCGAACGAGCCCAGCACCGGAATGCCGTCCAGGTCCACGTCCATCGCGTTCTCAGGAAGGCAGGCTCCCACCACCCGCATTCCGTGATATGGCTGGAGCCTGAACTGCAGCACCAGGTCGAGGATCGACTCCCGGTGCCCGACCGCGATCACCTGGCGCATGTATTCGCCCACCGCTCTCCTTCGGTGGAGCCGCTTGCGCATGCGATAGCGGTAGTAGATCGTGGCCAGCAGCGCGAGCGGCAGCATGGCCATCACGAAGCTGCGCGCGATCACCGTCTGCGTGGCGTAGGCCATGATGGCGACGGCGGCCATCAACCCGACGCCGCCGTTGAACACCGCCTTGAACTCCTCCGTTCCCTCGCCGTTGGCGCGCTGGCGGTACGCGCCGCCCATCATGAGCGCGAGCGGCCAGGCGACGACCAGGCCGAAGCCCAGCACGAACTCGGCCGCGGGAATGTAGGCGCCGGCGATCAGCCGCACACCCAGCACGCACACGCAGGCGAACAGCGCGCACATCGTGTCCCCGGATAACAGGAGCCGTAGGTACGCACGCGTCCAGATGCTCGACGCGCGGCGCGGTACGGCCTCGAGGAGCACGGCGGCGGACTCCCCAGTCCCCACCCTCATAACACCATCCTGACAACTCTGTGCACCGCGATAACCGGACGTTCCTTGAGCCTCATGGGTTGACAGCTCCCACGAACAACAAGGGCGGCGGCCCCCACTAAAGAGTAAAGATCGATTCCGACCCGGGAAATACCATCAAATGTCCACAATCGGACGATTGATGGGCGGGCGAGGGGGTTGACGGAACGATCCATCAGTGGCAGCAGTACGCAGGTGGAATGCGAGTTTTGCCAGGATATTTCGTGAGGTTACCGTTATGCGAAACGATTAGTCGTACGCGGGATCACGGCTCGTCGTCCTCCGGATCAGAGCCAGTCGTACGCCCGATCAGGGCTAGTCGTACTCAAGATCAGGAAGCGCCGACGGCGGGTCCGGGCTGCGCCAGACCACCACGACCCCGTCGTGCGCGGAGTCGCTCGCCACCGTCAGCCGATCGAGGTCGAAATCGGGTAGATAGCGCAGGCGGGCCAGGAACGTGGCGTCCGTGGCCGAGCGCGGCACGACGCAGCCCTCGCCGTCGCGGTCGAGCAGGATGTAGAGGACGTCTTCCCCGGATTCGGTGACGACACGGACCTCCACCACGTCCTCCCAGGCGAGGGCTTCGACGCTACCGTCCGCGTAGTGACGAGTGACGCCCTCTTCCGTGACATACACGTAGGAGTCCGGCATCGGATTGCCGTGCATGGCCGCGATTCTTGCGAGTTACGGGGCAGTACCGCAAGGGTTCGCGCTCATTGGCGCTCACGCGGGGCCCGGGGGACGCTCCTCGCCGCCCCAGGAGTGGCTGAGATGGGCCGCCACCGCCGCCCGCGCGGCCTCCTCCGGCCCGTTCGCGATGGCCTCCAGCAACTCGCGGTGCTCGCGGACGAGCACGTCCCTGTCCTTGTAGACGGCACGCAGCCGGACCAGCCCGAGCCTGGTCTCGACGGCCAGCGCGCCGTAGAGCCGCTCCAGCCGCGGACTGCCGACCGCCTCGATGAGCGCCTGGTGCAGCGCCATGTGCTCGCCCACCATCTCCGACCAGGGCGCGTCGGCGGGCAGCGCGGCCATCCGGTCGAGCGCGGCCTGCGCCCCCGCCACCGTCCGGCCGGTCAGGGCCCGCGCCATCAGGTCCTCCAGGGGGCGGCGCACGTACATGAGATCTTCGAGGTCCGAAAGCGTCACCTCGGGGACATGAGCGCTGCGGTTGCGCTCGCGCCGCAGCACCCCCTCGCTGACCAGGACCGCCAGCGCCTCGCGGACGGTCGGCCTGGCCACACGGTAGGCCGCGGCGATCTCCTGCTCGGGCAGCGCGGTGCCGGGCGCGATCTCGCCGGACAACACCCTGCTGCGCAGGGCGTCGGCGAGCGCTCCCACGGTGGAGACGGGTCTGAGGGGCAAGGTCACGGCTGCGACTCTAGCTGCATTTCCGGTGTACGTTCCGGTACGGCCACAGCCACCAAACTAAGATCCAGCAGGACAAGCCCGGCGATCGACACCAGGGTCAGCCGCTCGCCCAGCACCACCAGACCGAGCAGCGCGGCGACGGCCGGCTCGGCCAGGGCCAGCGTGGCGGCCGTGGCCACGGGGGTGGTGCGCAGGCCGCGGCCGTACAGGAAGTAGGACAGGGCGGTGGTCCCGAGCCCGAGGTAGAGCACGGCGGCCAGGGCGCCGGGCGAGGCGATCCAGCCGGTCCCGCTGATCACCAGCACCGGCAGCATGATCAGCGCGGCTCCGCCGAACATGACGCCCATCACCGCGTTGGACTCACCGCCCTGCCCGATCGCCCGCGCCGCCGTGACCGCGTAGAACGCGTAGAGCAGCCCACCCAGCAACGCGAACAGCATCCCCGACACCACCTGCGATCCCGCCTGGATGCCCGCCTGCGCTCCCGCCGGGGCGTCGGCCTGGATGCCGCCGCCGATGATCAGTGCCGCGCAGCCGCAGACAGCGGCGGTGGTGGCCGCGGTCCATCGCCCGCTCGGGCGGCGGCCGTGCAGCAGCCACGACAGCAGCCCGGTGAACACCGGCCCGCTGCCGATCGCGACGACGGTCCCGATCGCGACCCCGGTGCGGCTCACGGCGGCGAAGAAGCAGAGCTGGTAGGCGGCCACCGCCACCGCGCCGAGCAGCAGCCCAGGGCTGAGCGTGCGGCGCAGCCCGGCCCCGGACAGCAGGCCGAGCGCCGCGCCGCCGATCACCAGCCGCGCGGCGGCCAGGGCCACAGAGTCGGCGCTGACGAGCAGGCCGGCTGTGCCCGCCGTGCCCCAGAGCACGGAGGCGCCGACGACGGCGAGCGGTCCATTCCTCATGGACTCATTGTCAGACAACCAGACACCGTTCGTCTAGTTGTCCGACAATTCTTCGAGCAGTCCGTCGATGACCCGCGCCGCCGGAGCCGTCACCTCTCCCGCGTAGTCGTCGAACACCGCCAGCCCGTCCTGGATCGTCTCCACGCTCTTGCGCGGCAGCTCCAGCAGCGACTCGCCCTCCGCGTCGATGCCGCCGTCCACGTGAAAGACGTCGCCGGCGGTCACGATGGACACCTCGAAGCGCACCTCGCGGCCGTCGGGCAGGATGACGACGGTGCCGACGCGGACGCCGGCCGGCGGGAGGAAAAGAGTGAAGCGCTCACTCCTGGCGAAGGGGTGGCGTAATTCCGCGAGAATCTCCGACGCCCGCCCCAGTGCCGCCAGCAGCCCGGCCGCGGCCAGACTCGCGCTGTCCATTTCGCAAAGGGTAGTTCAGCCCCACCCACCCTGACCAGGCTACGCCCACCCCACACGTCCCGGTTGTCGATCAATCCGTGACGAGGCGGGCGTGCCGTTCGACGTCGTAACGGACACCGTCGTAACAGATCTTGCTCCGCTCGATCCCTTCGGGCAGGAAGCCCGCCTTGGTGGCGACCCGGCAGGAGGCCGGATTGTTCGTCCGGTGGCCCAGCTCCAGCCGGTAGAGCCCGCGCTCCTCGAACGCCCACCGGGCCAGTAACTCGGTGGCCGCCGCCGCGACCCCCTGCCCCCTGGCCTCGGGCACCACCCAGTAGGACACCCAGCCGTTGTCGTTGCCGTCGATCCGGTCCACCGCGACATTGCCGACGACCCGCTCCCCCACCGTCACGGCGAAGGCGTGGCCGACACCGGACCAGGCGGCGATCCAGCCCGCGGCGTCCTGGAGGGTGAGCACGGGCAGCGGCGCCTGCGGCCGCAGATCGGGGGCTTGGAAGGCACGCAGCACGACGGGCGCGTCCGCCTCGGACCAGGGTCGTAGCCGGACCGGCGCGTCACCGTCGGACCAGGGACGCGGCCGTACGTTCACAGAAGTCACGTTGCCCGAGATTACGGCGCTTGCACCTTCTGCCCGATCGGGTGGGTCGCCTCGAACTTCTCGACGAGCGGCGTGGGCGCGGTCAGGCACCAGGCCTCGGCCATGAGCTCGAACAGCTCGTCGGCCTCGATCCGGTCGAGATGCACCACCACCCAGCCGAACCGCCCCGCCGTGAACTGCACCTCGAACACCTCGGGCCGCTCACTGACGAGCGCGATCTGCTCCTCGATCGTCGCCTTGAGCCCGACGGTCTCGGTCGCCTCCCACAGGTAGCCGAACCCCTTGCCGTGCACCTTGAACGCGACCCACTCACCGCCGTGGCCCTGCTTGACCTCGGGCAGCTCTTTCAGCAACTCCAGGAACTCATCGACGCTCACACCCATGCCGCCTGTGTACCAGAAGCGACCGACACTTCGAAGCCACTTGAGCGAGTGCTCAAATGACCGTAGTCTGCCGTTAAGCGTCCGCTCAACTTCCTGGCGGTGTCAGCATGCGCGTGTACGTCGAGACCCTGATCAAGGCCGACATGGAGGAGGTGTGGCAGGCCACCCAGGACCTGACTCAGCACCAGCGCTGGGACCTGCGCTTCGGCCGGATCCAGCCCCTGCCGGGCGGCCGGCTGCGCTACACGACGCTCGGCGTCTCCGGCACCGCCGTCGCCACCCAGAGCCGCCACCGCGCAGAAAGCACCACCGGCAGCCGTCATGGAGGCACCACCGCGAACCGCGCTGGAAGCACCATCGGGACCCGTACCGGAAACCGCGCCGGAAACCGTTCCGGAAGCCGCACCTCCGCACTCCGGTTCGGCTCGACGCACCCGCTCTCGCCCATCCGCTCCGGCTCCGGCTACTGGCGCTATCTCCCCGCCCCCGCCGGGGGTGTCCGTTTCCTCACCGGCTACCGCTACCGCCCGAACGTCCTGCCCACCCGCCTGATGTGGTGGGCCACGGCCTGGTCGTTCGACCGGCTGCGCCTGTGGTTGGAGACCGGCAGAACTCCGGAACGCCTCCTGCGCCAGGCCCTCGCCGAGGCCGCCCTGCGCACGGCCGCCGTCGCACTGGCCGCCTGCGTACTGCCGCCCCTGGCCGTCCTGGCGGTAGCCGCGCTCGCCCTGACCGTGCCACCCCTCCCCACCACACCGGCGGCCCGCCGCTGCCTGCGCCGCCCCCAGCAAGGAAACGGAGCGACCACGCCATGCCCTCGATCTTCGAACGCGCGCTCGGCCCCGGCTTCTCCCGCCTCCACCCCCAGCTCCAGCGCCGCTTCCGGGTAGGTCTGGACAGCGGCGAGGCCTGCGTCGGCACCGGCGTCATGCACCGCGTCTGGAACGCCGGCCTGGTCGTCCAGCCGTTCCTGGCCCTCGGCCGCCGCCGCAACATCCTGGTGGCGGAGACCGGCCACGACCTCCCGTTCCGGATCGAGAACTATCCGTACGCCGACTCGTACGGACGCGAGACCGTGACCTTCGTCCGCACCTTCCCGCACAGCCGCTTCGACGCCACGATGATCTACGACGAGACCAGGGCGCAGGTGCTCGACTACCTGGGCAGTCACCAGCACATCGCGGCCCCGCTCGCGCTCGCCGTGGACGACCGCGGCGGCCTGGTCATCCGCTCCGGCCGCCAGCGCCTGCTGGAGGGCCCGCTCGCCGTCCGCATCCCCTCCGCCGCCACCGGCACCGCCGTCGTCACCGAGCACTACGACGACCGGATCGAGCGTTTCAGGATCGCGGTGACCGTCTCCAACCCGCTGCTCGGCCGGATCTTCGGCTACTGGGGCACGTTCACCGCCGCGTACGTGGACGTCGCCGAGCACGGCGTGCCCACTAGCGTTAGGCCGAGACGGGAGGACGCCCGTCGCTGACCCGTCCCGACAAGCCCGGGGAACCTGGTGGCCGACACACGTACCAAGCTGCTCGACGCGGCGCTCGAAACGCTCAAGAAGCAGGGGATGGCCGGCGTCTCCGCCCGTACGATCGCCACCGCGGCCGGCGTCAACCAGGCCCTCGTCTTCTACCACTTCGGCAGCGTCGACCAGCTGCTCGCCGCCGCCGTGGAGCGCGGCTGCGAGCAGCGCATGATCCTCTACCGCGAGCGCTTCGCCGCCGTGACGACCCTGCGCGAGCTGCTCGACCTCGGCCGCGCGATCCACGAGGAGGAGCGCGCCGAGGGCAGCGTCGCGGCGCTGGCCCAGCTGCTGGCCGGCAGCCAGACCGACAGCAAACTCGCCCCGGCGGTGGTCGGCGGGCTGAACCTGTGGATCGGCGAGGTGGAGCAGGCGCTCGGCAGGGTGCTGGCGACCTCGCCACTGGCCGAGTTCGCGGACGTGTCGGGCCTGGCCAAGGCGACGGCGGCGGCGTTCGTCGGGCTGGAACTGTACGAGGGCGTCGACACCGACGGCGCCGCCCAGGCTCTGGACGCGCTTGAGGAGCTGGCGGTGCTGGTGACGGCCCTTGAGGACATGGGCCCGATGGTTCGCCGGGTCGTCCGTGCCCGGCTCACTCGTAGTATCGGACCTCGATCACGTTCCCATCGGGATCAGGAAAGTAAATAGTCTCCGGCGCGATTCCGCGGGCCCCGAAGGAATTGGTCCTGGTTCCGGTGACCTCCACGTCGTGCCGCTTCAGCCGTACCTGGAGCGCGTCGAAGTCCTCTTCGTTCACGGCCAGGCAGAAATGGTTCAACGGATGCCCGGCGCTGCCCCGTACACCGGTTCCCTCGTCCACGCCGCGCATGGCGTCATAGGACATCAGGTCGAGAATGGTGTCGGGCGAGATCCGCACGCTCGGAAAAGGCGCCGTCCCATGGCGGAACTGGTCGGCCCTGACTCCGGGGAGCCCGACCACCTGCTCGTAGAACTGCAGGGATAAGAGCTGATCGGAGACCCAGCAGACGAGGTGGTCCAGGCGTGCGCGCATTCAAGCACCTCCGTTTTCTCTCCAATATCGGCTGCGCGAATCGCCGTGTCTACCTGGCCGCCCGTAAGAAAAACGGAATCGGCGCCGGAACACGCTGAATTTTCCCGTCGGCGGCGGCCTTGACGGGTGTCATGAACGGCGGGTCAGCGCTGTCGCAGGGCGAGCAGTTCGGAGACGGTGACGAACCTGTATCCCTGCTCGCGCAGCTCGGTGACCAGACCCGCGATGGACTCACGGGTGGGGGCGCCACTGGCGTACCAGGGATGCAGCAGGATGATCGATCCCGGCCTGACCTCGTCGCGCACGGTCGTGACGATCTCGGCCGCCGTGGGGGTGGTGCCCGAGTCCGGCTCGATGTCCCACATGACCGTGTGCCGCTGGTGCTCGGACAGGTAGAGCGGCAGGCTCAGCAGCTTCTTGCCGGTCGGCGGGCGGAACACGATCTCGCCCTGCTGCCCGGCCGCGCGGATGGCCCGGTCGGTACGCTCGATCTCGTCGGCCACGGTGGACTTCGAGACGAAGACCATGCGCCGGTGGCTGTAGGTGTGGTTGGCGAGCTGGTGCCCCGCGTCCACCAGCGCCTTCGTCAGCCGCGGATGGGCCTCGACCTGGGAGCCGACGACGAAGAACGTCGCGTGCACCCGCTGCTGGGCGAGCAGGTCGATGATCTCACGCGTGTGCTCGTCGGGCCCGTCGTCGAAGGTCAGGGCGACGACCTTCTCGTTCGTCTCCACACGGTCGGTCAGCTCTCCCGCGAGCTGGAAACTTCGGGCGTTCATCAGCTGGTAGAGACCCGTGGCGGACAGGAGGACGACGACCGGGAGGAGCGCGAGCAGCAGCCTGACCCCTCGCCGGCGTACGGTCGTTGCGGCTGTCTTCATGGGTGATCATGGAACCACGAGCGGCGGGCGCAGGTGGCCTCTTTGCCCACGGAGGCCGGCCTTCGCCCGCGCAGGCGGGTCAGCGCTGGTGCTGCTCGGGCAGATAGCCTTCGCCGTGCGCCCAGACCATCACATTCGCCACACCCTCCCGCTCGAAGAAGTCGAGCACCTCCCGGTCCGAGTGACGCAGGCTGAAATGGGTCAGCACGAAGAGATTGTCCGGATGCGCGATGACGTACGGCTTGAGCTCGCTCCACACCGTGTGCCCCACGCGCCGCGCCCGATCCAGTTCGGCGTCGTCCAGATAGGTGCACTCCGTGATGATCACCGGATATTCGGACAGCCACCCGCCACGTCCGAGCGCGCCGGCGTGCGTGTCGCCGAGATAGGCGAACAACGGCCGCCGAACCTCCCGATCGACCGCCTCTCCGCGCTTCCTCCTGCCCGCGACCTCCCGGCCGAACGCACCCGGATCCAGCCTCTCCTTCAACGCCTCGATCTCCGGCAGGAGGGCCCGCCGGTTCTCGGCGACGCCGTACCCGACGCTGGGCACCTTGTGCTCGGTCTCCAGCACCCGTACCGTGTGCGACCCGTTCCGGCCGAAACGGAACTCCGCACCGGGCCGCACACCGTGCACGCGCGCCCCCGCCGCCCGAGCCGGCTCGAAGGCGGCGGCCTGGTTGAGCTCGGTCGTGGCGCGCAGATAGTCCCGTACGTACGGCAGCACCTGCTCGGGCACGTACATGTCGACCCCGGTCGCCCGCGTGGCCAGGAAGTCGAGGTCCTTGGAGTGGTCGAGATGCGCGTGCGTCAGCAGCACCGTGTCGACCTGCCGGCCCTCGGCCAGCCCCGCGTCGAGCGCCAGCTTCAGCTCCGGCACGTGGAAGAACGTCTTGTCGTTGGCGCGCGAGTAACCGGTGAGGGTCAGGGAGGCGCCCGGCATCCGCCACGTCTTCCACTGCCGGAACGGATGCCCACGCTCCAGCCGCTCAGGCTGCAAGATCATGGCGAGGAGAATAACCGCCCACGGGAGGCCAGGCCCATCGCTTATCCGACGACGACACCGACCGCCCAACCGCCCCGGACACCACCTCCACGCGCGAGCACCTGCCACCAACTCATCCTGCGCCGCTCCGGCCAAGACCAGCCCAGCCGCAGCCAACCCCAACCACCCCACGACATCAAAGGCCAATTCCGCCAGGTGCACCCCGACATGTCCGCGTACCGCGACCAACACGTCGCCTGAGTCGTCGGCATCTCCACCACGGACCTGCAGGCCCTGCTGCGCCAGTACGGCATCGCGGACGAAGATCCGCTCACGGCCCGCCTCATCGAGCTGGCCAGGGGCGCCCGAGAACGCGGCTGGTGGAGTTCGTACAGCAGAGAGCTTTCCAGCGACCCCGCCTATCTCGCCTTTCTCGGATACGAGTACGGCGCCTCCAGGATCAAGCACTTCGGCCTCGCGGTGATGCCGGCGCTGCTGCAGACCGAGGACTACGCCAAGGCGCTGACCCGCCAATATGTGAGCGAAGAGCGGGCTGACATGCTGGTCACCGTACGCATGTTGCGTCAGGAGAAGCTGCTCGAACGAGACCCCTCACCGGAGCAGGCGTTCGTTCTCGACGAAGGCGTCATCCGCCGTCGAGTGGGCCGGAGCATCGATCCCAAGATCATGCCCAATCAGCTGAAGCATCTTTTGGAGCTTCAGTCCTCCCGCCCCTACTTGACGGTCCAAGTGATCCCTTTCGAAGTCGGCGCTCATTTCGGCATGACCGGCAACTTCGCCGTACTGGAATTCGAAGGTGCGCTCGGTTCCGTCCTGTATCTGGAAAACTCACGCGGCGGCGCGCTCACCGTCACAGGCCGCGATCCGGAGATCGTCAACTACAACTCGGCGTTCGAGACGTTGCGAGAGACGGCGCTGACCCCAGAAGCGTCACGCGAGCTGATCGAGCGTGTCATTGCGGAAATGGGTTAACGGGTCATCCTTTGGTGTTCCCGCTGCGGCTCGATGGTGACGCCGTGACGCGAACTGGTCTTGATCGTCAGATCTGGCGGCCAGGTAAGTGCTGTGACGTGCTGATGGTGTAGGAGAATCCCGGGCAGGGAACTTACACTCGATAGATAGAGCACGGACAACGCACGGGTGCCTACCACGGGAAGCTCTGGGATACTTCATGGCGGATCCTCGTATGCGTCATTTGACCTGGTTAAAGAGCAAGAAGTGCAATCCTGGTGACTGTGTCGAAGTGGCGTTCATGGGATCCTACGTGTTCCTCAGGAACTCCAAGGAGCAGGCGGGTCCGGTGCTTGCCTTCACCCGGCCCGAGTGGGATGCCTTCGTAGAGGGAATCCATGCGGGGGACTTCGCTTGACAGGCTTTCTCGGTTGCCCAGGTCGGCAATGAGTTGTGCCACGCCTGCCCGCCCAGTCGAAGCAGGCGGCTGAAGGCTGTATCTTCTCTCCAAATGTGCGCCAGTACGCTTGGCCGGAACGCTTCCCGGTGAGATATCCGGCGACCGGAGGCTCCGATCACCCGGCGGTCTCTCCACTCGGCGAGCTGTTTCCTCCGGCTGCCGAAGCGGAGGTCCGTGAACTGGAAGAACGGCTGGGCGTGCACCTGTCGCCGAGTTACCGGCAGTTCCTCCTGTTCGCCGACGGGTGGGGCGGCGACGATGACTGCCGCCTGCTGCGAGTGGCAGAAACCGGCCGGCTCCGTGACGTCGACCCCATGATCGCCGAGATCTGGTCCTGCCCCAAGCCCGAGAACTTGTGGAGCGTGCCCGACGAGCTCTACTTCGTTTATGGCGCGCAGCAGGACAGCATCCATTTCCGGGGTGAGTATGTGCGCGACACCCTGCTGATCGGCTACTGGGACGACGGAACAGCTCTGCTCAATCCCCACGTCCGGGCGGCTGAAGGCGAGTGGGAAGCCTGGCATCTCGCGCCATCACTACCCGGCGCCACCCGTTACCCGTCCTTCTGGGACCTCGCCATGGACGAACTGCGCTTGCGATACCCCAGTTGACGCCTTCTCATCGTTGAGCCAAGCCCTCTTTCATGGCGGTGGTCCCGCGACGTGGGCACCCGGGGCGAGGCGAAGCTCGGCAACAAGAGCAACGTGAGATTGCGGATGCGCGACGCGCTGGCCGACCGGCCCGACAAAATGCTGTGAAGCTGGGAGTCCGGAGACGACATCAAGCCCGGCCGGCACTCCAAGAAGCCCTACCGGCAGGTCGCGCACAAGAAGAAGTGGCACGTAGACGTCACGTTCACATTCGACATCCCCGGCAGCCCCGACTCGAGCCGCACCACGACCACCAACAAGGCCTGACCCCACGTCCCGGGTGTGCCGTGGGCGGCGCGACTCCGCCGCCTCATCACGCAAGGACTGCGAGATCGGCCCAGAATCGGCTTGGATGCCGACGAGTGACCACCCAGGTCGCTCCCCTGCTCCGCATCAGCCACCGGAGGGGCAACGCCCCGCTGGGCCGCCTCTGTGACGCTCAGCTCAGTGGCGTCGCGCCGAACAGCCATGCTGCAACTGCACATCTTTCCGTATGGAGAAGCGGCGCCCCGGGCCGATCACCACGCCGGCCGCCTCGATCCAGGCTCAGGCCGGGCGGCAGGGCGGAGGCCGTCCATCAGGAGGTCCAGCAGGCGACCGGCCTTGGCTTCGCGCTCACCCCGGGGTGCCACCGTGAAGATGCCGATGAGCGAGGCGGCGATGTCTTCGGCGGTGACGTCGGAGCGGAGGTCGCCCGCCGCGCGACCGGCGTCGAGGATCGTGGTGATGGCCGCCAACAGCTCGTCCCGGGTCTGCGCGTGGGCGATCTCGCCCGTCTCGATCATCGCGAGCAACGTGTCGAGCATGCCGTTCTTGGTCGCGATCCAGTCCCCGAACAGGTCCATCCAGCGCCGCATCGCCTCAGCCGGGGGCAGCCGGTCGAGCAGCTCGCGGGCGCCGGTCGTCAGCCGTACGACCTGGTCCCGGTAGACCGCGTCGACCAGCGACTCGCGAGTCGGGAAGTGCCGGTAGAGCGTGGCGATGCCGACCCCGGCCTCCCGGGCGATCGCGCGCATCGACGGCTCGGCCTCGGCCGACATGAACGCGCGGGTCGCCACCGCGAGCAACTGGTCGCGGTTACGGGCTGCGTCCGCCCGTGGCGCACGCATCTCCTCGTCAGCCAAAACGGATCACGCTCCGGTTTATGTTAGGGTCATCTATAGAAACGGAGCATAGTCCGTTTTGGCAGGCGTTCCTTCCAAGGAGACAGACGTACATGCAGGAACAGAGCACGCAACAGCCGGCGGGCAGGAGCAGGGCGGTCCAGCTCGACGCGTTCGGCGGCCCCGAGGTTCTGAACGTCCGTGAGGTTCCCGTTCCGCAGGCCGGCCCGGGACAGATCCGGGTACGGGTCACCGCGGCCGGCCTGAATCCGATGGACTGGATCATGACCGCCGACGCGGACACCGCCGCCCGGTTCGGCTTGAGTCTTCCGGCCGGGTTCGGGACCGACTACGCGGGAGTGGTCGACCAGCTCGGTGACGGGGCGACCGGCTTCGCAGGGGGTGACCGGGTGTTCGGGGGCGCGTTGTCCCGCGCGGTCGCCGACTTCGTGGTGATCGACCTGGACGAGAGGATCGCGGCGAACGAGGCCCATCACACTCCCGACGGCGTCGACGACCGCACCGCCGCCACCCTCGCGATCGCCGGCCGTACGGCCTCCGCCGCCCTCGCCGCGGTCGACCTCGGCCCGGACGACACCGTGCTGATCGGCGGCGCGGCGGGCGGGGTCGGGGTGTTCGCCGTCCAGCTGGCCCGGATCGCAGGGGCGCGGGTGATCGGGACGGGATCGGCCACCTCAGCCGAATTCCTGCGCGACCTCGGAGCCGAGCCGGTCGCCTACGGCGACGGCCTGACCGACCGGGTCCGAGCCCTCACTCCCGGCGGCGTCACCGCCGCCATCGACCTGCACGGGACGGAGACGGTGCACGCGGCGAGGAAACTCGGCGTCCCGGACGACCGCATCTGCACCATCGCCGCACAGGTCGACGGCGTACCGGCGGCCAACGGCGCGAACGCCACCCCCGGCGCCCTGGAAGAGATCGCCCGCCTGGTCGCGGCGGGCCGGCTCCGAGTGCCGATCGCGGCGAGCTTCCCGATCGAGGAGATCCGCCGCGCCGCCGAACTCCAGGCCGGGCAGCACGTGCACGGCAAGATCGTCATCGACCTCTAGCTCAAGGCCGTCGTGACGATGAACGCGAGGTCGTCGTCACCGATCAGGCGAGGACGGCCCCCGCCCACGGCTGCTTGCCGCGGACGAGGACACCGTGCGCGATGTGGTCCACGCCTGCGACGAGAAGGCCCGCGAACTGGCGTCGGCCCGTGATCGACCCCAAACGTGCAGGGCCACCATGTGCCAGGAACCACCCATCTCGGCAGGTCTACGCCTCGCCGGAGGTCAGGCCGGCCCGGGCGGGCGAGGGCCGTCTCGCCGCGGCCACAGTATCCGTTCGGTACCTTGAACAAACATCACAAGAACTCGGGCGAGGCCGCGACAGCGTGATCCTCTGCGACACGGGGCCGCTCGTCGCCGCGTTCGACAAGTGTGACAACGACCATGCCCGCTGCGTGCGCTTCCTCGCTCGACTTACGGTCTTGCCGGACGCCTGGCCAACGGGTATTGCGCGAGATGCCGGTGAAGGCAGAAGCGCTGTGGCGGTCAGGCGGACGCCGAGAGACGGATCACCTCGACCTGGCCGTCCAGAAGGACCGGGCCGGCGGCGTACGGAACCAGCAGCGTGTCTCCCCGCCGGAGCGACAGGTCGTCCCTTTCGCCGATCAGCCTGCCCTCTCCGGCCACCACGACCAGTACGCTGAAGCCACGCTCCAGGCGTTCGCCGCCACACAGGCGGCGGACGGCGAAGAACTCGTCCGCGGCCTCGGGCAGCAGTCGCGCTGGAGTGCCGCGGAGTTCGTCGAGGCGTGACGGCGTCCAGGCGCCGCGGTCGACGCACTGCAGCGCCAGGTCGTAGCCGAGGCCGAGGTGGCCGCCGGCGAGGCCGAAGCCTTCGTACTCCAGCAGCACCGAGAAGTCGGTCGGCTCCTGGACCTCGACCAGCAGGATGCCGTCGCCGATCGCGTGCGGAAGCCCGGCCGGGCAGAGGATCGCGTCGCCGGCCGCCACCGGGATTTTGTTGGTGGCCGCGAGCATCGCCCCAGTCCTCTGCCCGTCCACCCATCCGGCCAGCTCGGCGGCCTCCACGTCACGGGCAAAACCCAGATGGACGTACGCGCCGGGCCGCGCGGAGACGATCACCCATGCCTCGGTCTTCCCGTACGGCGAGGCGAGATGCGCGGTGGCGAAGCGGCGGTCAGGGTGCACATGCAGGGGCAGCCGCTGGCCGGCGTCGAGCAGCTTCACCAGCACGCCGGTGTCGGCGCGTTCCGGGCCGAGCCACCAGCGCGGGTCCGCGGCGATCGCCTCGGCCAGCACGCGGCCGTCGGCCAGGGTGGACAGCCCGGATGGGGCGAGCCCGAACCTGGAGGTCACCGAGCCCACCCAGTCCTCCGGGCGGTCGGGCAGCCCCGGCGCGTCGCGGAACTCGGCGATCCGGCCGGCACCGCGATAGAACGTCTCGGGCTGGTTTGCGGGCAGTACCTCGACGGTCATCGATGTCCCTTCAGGGCCAGCTCGGCGAGGAAGCCGCCGACGAACGTGTCGCCGAGCCCGACGGTGGTGGGATTCTGGACGTCGAACGCGAAGCCGGGGACACAGTCGACCGTCGCCCCCATGCGCGAGCGCAGCGCCGCCGCGAAGGCGACGGACTCGGGCCGCCGGGCCAGTCGGCGCACACGCTCGACGTCCTCCTCGCTGAATTCGTCGCCGTGGCAGTAGCGGGTGGCGGCCATGACCGTGCCGGTGTCGAGGGCGTCGGCGTAAACGCCCGCGCCGAGCGCCGCGGCCCAGTACTTCGTGTGCAGCACCAGCGTCGGCACCGGGATGAGCGCGTGCACCGCCGCGAGGGCCTGCGCGACATCCTCGGCCGAGAGCAGGTCGACCGGGCGCCCGATGTGCGACTGCAGCTCGTCCTCGTTCAGTCCATACACGTCGATCTCGCCGAGCAGCGCATCCCGGACCCGGCGGCTGAAGGCGGGCTCGTGGTATGCCGCGTCCTCGAAGTAGGCCACCGCCCCGTACGGCAGCTGCCGCATGTGCTCTTTCAGGGAGGCGAGCCTCTCGTCGAGCTCCGCCTGGTCGCGCATGGCGTTGAACCCGGAGATCAGAAAGATGTCCGCCTTCCGCAACCGGTCGCCGAGATCGTCGGTGAGCAGCATGGCGGCGTTCGCCGGGTCGTTGACGTAGATCAGGCGGTTCGGGAACGGCGCGACGATGTCGATGTCGCTTGCCCGGACCCGCAGGCCCTTGTCGTACTGGACGATCAGGTGTGGATAGAAGGTCTCCCCGACACCGCTGTTGATGTACTCGCAGTTCGCCGGCAGCAGCCGGCGGAAGGTGTCGTTGACGCTGACCAGGTGCAGCGTGGACGGCACGCCGAGCCGGCTCATCACGATCCCGGCCCGCACCGAGGTGCCGCCCAGAGTTTCCCGATGCGGAGACCGGTTCGCGAAGGTCGACAGTGCTGGGGCGGAGGCGACGAAGTGTTCGCCGCCTCCGCCGCGGGCAACGTACCCGAGGATCGACACCACGAGGTCCCGCTCACTGGTCACCGTGGCCGGCGACGCCAGTTCCGCGGCCACGATGCCGTACTCGGCGACAAGCTGTTCCAGGACACCGGCGGTCAGCTTCAACTCGTGGTCGACGCAACCGCCGAGGCCCAGGATTATCCGGGACGCGTCGGCCATGTCAGTAGAGCGAGCCCTTACCGGCAGCGCCGAACAGCTCGATCTTCTGGGCGGCGACCACCTTCATGGCCTCGATGCAGGCGGGCTGGACGGCGTTCGGCTCGCGCACCTTCCGGTCGCTGCCCAGCACCTCGCGCATCTTGTCGTGGTAGGCGACCTTGATATCGGTGGAGATGTTGATCTTGTTGATGCCGATTCGCGCCGCCTCGCGGATCTCGTCATCCGGGTTGCCGGAGCCGCCGTGCAGCACCAGGGGGATCCGCACCCGGCTCTTGATCTCCTTGAGCAGGTCGAGCTTCAGCTCCGGCTTGAGGTGGGCCGGGTAGAGGCCGTGGAACGTCCCGATCGCGACGGCGAGGCTGTCCACGCCGGTCTGCTCGACGAACGTGACCGCGTCGTCAGGGTCGGTGTAGATGATCTCGGCGGCGCCCGCCTCGGCGTAGCTGTCGTTTCCACCGATCGTGCCGAGCTCGCCCTCCACCGACACTCCGAGAACGTGCGCGGAGTCGGTGACCTTCCTGGTGACCGCGATGTTCTCCTCGAACGGCTTCAGCGACCCGTCGATCATCACGGAGGTGAAGCCGTACTGGATCGCCTGCAGGATCTGCTCATAGGTGGCGCCATGGTCCCAGTGGATCGCGATCGGGACGCTCGAGTTGTGCGACCGCTCGACGATGCCGGTGATCATCTCGCGGCCGATGTGCCGTACCTCGTCCGGGTGGATCCCGACGATCAGGGGGGCGTTCGTCTCCTCGCTGATCTCGACGATCCCCTTGAACATCGCCCAGTCGCTGATGTTGAAGGCGGGCACGGCGAAGCCGTGTTCGTTGGCGACGTCCAGGATCGCCTTGCCGGTCGTCAGCATTTGTGCGTTATCTCCTTTTGCGTGCTGGGTGTGTCAGGCCTTGACGGCGCCGGCGGTGAGCCCGCCGATGAACCGTCGCTGGAACAGGAGGAAGAGGAGCAGGACCGGAATGGACCCGAGGATGCTCATCGCCATCATCTGATTCCACTCGTACGAGTGCTGGCCCATGAGAAGTTGGATGCCGATCGGCACGGTGCGCATGTCGTCGGTACGGGTCAGAGTGAGCGCGAACAGGTACTCGTTCCACGAGATCATGAACGTGTACACGCCGACCGCGATCAGACCGGGCACCGAGATCGGGACCAGGATCCGCCACAGCGCGGTCCAGTTGGTGCCGCCGTCGACCTTGACGGACTCGTCCAGCTCTCGTGGCAGCGTGTTCAGGTACGCGGTGATCATGATGATCGCGTACGGGAGGGTGAACACCATGTGCGTGAGGATCAGGCCTGGATAGCTGTTGTACAGCCCGAGCGCGACGACGAGCCCGAAGTACGGAATGACGAGCGTGATCGGCGGTACAGCCTGGACGCTGACGATCACGGCGTTGATGGTCTTCTGGAACGGGAACGTGAAGCGGCTGAATGCGAACCCGGCCAGGACGGCCACCAGCAGCGTCAGGATGGTCACCGCGAAGGCGACGATGTAGCTGTTCAGGAAGTACCGCAACTGGGCACCGTTGCCCAGGATCTCCCAGTAGGCGTCGAACGAGAAGCTGCCGGTGATGAGCTGCGGCGGATTCTGGAAGACTTCTCCGTTGCTCTTGAACGAGGTGGACAGCAGCCACAGGACCGGCAGGCCGGCGAACAGCCCGCCGATGACGAGGCCGGTGATGACGCCGGCCTTGGCGAGGGTGCGACGAGTCCTGATGGTGGTGGCCATGCGTCTCACCGCTCCCTTTGCTGGCGTACGTAGAAGAAGGCCAGGATCATCGTCAGCAGCAGCACGATCACGGCGGCGGCGGACGCGGTCGCGAACTCGTACTCGCTGAAGGCCTGCTTGTAGGTGTAGGTGCTGAGCATCTCGGTGGCGTGCAGCGGCCCGCCGCCGGTCGTCATCCAGATCAGCGCGAACTGCTGGGACGTCCAGATCAGGTCGAGCACCGCCATGCTGACGATCACCGGCCGCAGTTGGGGCAGCGTCACGTGCGTGAACCGCTGGAACCAGTTCGCCCCGTCCATCGCGGCCGCTTCGTACAGATGACCAGGGATGCCCTGCAGCGCGGCGAGCAGACTGATCATGAAGAACGGGTAGCCGGACCAGACGTTGACGAACGTGATCGCCCAGAGCGCCTTGCCCGGGTCGCCGAGCCAGTTCACGCCCTCCTGAATGAGACCCAGCGTGTGCAGGACGTAGTTGACCACGCCGGACGGGTCGAGCAGCAGCCGCCAGATGACGGCGATCACCGCGATCGTGAACAGCCAGGGCAGGATGTAGACGATTCGGAAAACGGCCTTGGTGACCCCGCCCAGCAACTGGGTGTTGAGCATCATCGCGAAGGCCAGGCCGAGGACCAGGTGGGCCACGGTGCTGACCGTGATGAAGATGGCGGTGTTCTGCAGCGCCGCCAGGAAGTCCGGGTCGGTGAGTACCTTGGTGTAGTTGGCGAACCCGGCGAACACCGGGTTCTCCTGGACGATCACGTTGTCCTGGAACGAGTAGCCGATCACCATGACGATGGGGACCACCATCAGGACCACGATCAAAAGCACCGTGGGGGACAGATAGCCGTACGGGATCAGGCGCCCGGCCAGGGTGGAGCGGGTCCGGCCGGGTGTGACCCGCTCCTCGGTGGGCGCCGTCTTCGGCGCCGTCATGGATGTCATCGCTTTCTCCTTGATCGCGCGCCGCGCCGGGGGACCGGCACGGCGCCCGGGCGAGCTACCCGATCACCGAGGTCCAGGACTCCTGGGACTTGGCGAGGGCGTCGTCGACGCTCGTCTTGCCGGTCAGCACGAGCTGGAGCTGCTCGTCGAGGCTGCGCATCAGGTCCTCGGACTTGGGCAGGCCGACGAACTCGTTGGCGGGGTAGCCCTGCTGGTAGATGTCGAAAGCGGTCTTGAACAGCGGGTCACTGTCGCTGAAGTCGGGCTGGGCGTTCTTGTTGCCCGGGAAGCCGTTCGCGATCGTGCTCAGCTTCGCGTTGGTCTCCTTGCTGAGCAGGTAGGACACGAACTTGAACGCCTCGGCCTTGTGCTCGGTGGAGTTGGAGATGCCGATACCCCACGACGCGTACGGGATGCCGCGCTTGCCGGTGTAGCCGTCCTCGGCCGGAAGGGCCGCCACCTCGAACTTCAGATCCGGCTTGTTCTTCTTGATCAGGTTGATGTGCGCGAGCGAGTCGATCATCATGCCGACCTGGCCGTTGCTGAACTTCTCGACCTTGTCCTGTTCCTTCATGGTGAGCGAGCCGGGGGCGATGACGCCCGCGTCGTTCAGGCTCTTCACGTACTCGACCACGCTCTTGACCGGCGCGCCGGTCAGGTTGGGCTTGCCGTCGGTCAGCATGCTGCCGCCGGACGCCCAGAGCCAGGACATGACGTCGTTCTGGATGCCGTTGGGGACGGCGGTGTCGAGCGGGAGCGCCCAGCCCTTCACGTCACCGCCGGTTGCGCTGATCTTCTTGGCCGCGTCCAGGAACTCGGTGCGCGTGGTGGGCACCTTGGCGACGCCGGCCTTGGTGAGCAGGTCCTTGTTGACGAAGAGCGGGTAGACGAAGTTGACCACCGGGATCATGTAGGTCTTGCCCTTGATCTGCACCTGACTGGCGAGCTGGCCGGCGTCGTAGTTCGCGTCGGCCATCAGCTTGGACAGATCGGTGATCGCGCCCTGCTTGGCGAAGTCGTTGACCCAGGCGCCGTCGAGGCCGACCACGTCGGGCACGGTCTTCGACGCGGCGCCGGTGATCAGCTGCTGCTTCGTCGAGGCATACGGCGCGCTCAGCAGCTTGATCTTGATGTTCGGATTCTGTGCGGTGAAATCGTTGACAATCTTGTCGAACTCCCCGGCCGGCAGCTCGGCCCCCCACCACTGGGCGAACTCCAGCGTCACGCTGCCGTCCGAGGCGGTGTCGCTCGAGGTCCCCGAGCCACACGCCGTCGCGAGCGCGACCGTCGCAGCCGCTGTGGCTGCCCCTATCACTCGCCTCACCCGGGTTGCATCAACCACCATGACGGGCTCCTCCTACTTCGAGATCTTTCCGCCCTCTGCCGAGTTGGCCGTCACGTTAGCAGCGTGTTACGGACGTAAACAAGAGAAGAACGGCAGAAAGCTGCGAAGTACGGCATAATGTGGTGCCATGAAGCAAGATCCGGTGCCCCATCGCCGCCCCCTGATCTGTGGATTTCCCCGCTTCCACCGACCTCCGGCCGGCCCTTCCCACCCTTGCTGCTCTTGGCAGCTCTATGCGGCAACATGCCCAATCGGCGCAGACTTGTGGAATACTGCCGCACTGACAAGGGGGCATCAGTGAGCGTTGACAGGGACGAGCGGCAGCGCCACCTACCCGCCGGGCGCAAAGCCCAGCTGGCCGCGTACGTGGCCGACACCGGCCAGGTCACGGTGAGCGAGCTCGCCGAGCGCTTCGGCGTCTCCATCGACACCGTGCGACGCGATCTCGATCAGCTGGCCGCCGAGGGCATCCTCGTGCGCACATACGGCGGCGCTGTGAGCCTGGCCACGGTCTCCCGCACCGACCGCGCCGTCGACCAGCGGCTCGCCGTGCAGGAGCAGGAGAAGGAGAAGATCGCGGCGCTGGCCGCGACACTGGTCGACGACGGTTCGACCATCATGATCAACGGCGGGACGACCACCCTTGCGCTCGCCCGCAGTCTGGGCCAGCACCGCGAGCTCACGGTGGCGACGAACAATCTGCTGGTGCCGAGCGCGCTCCCGCCCACGGCCATCCGCGACATCTACGTCTTCGGCGGCGCGGTGCGCGCGCTCACCCTCGCCACGATCGGCCCGGTCAGCTTCCGCGCCAACACCGGCGCCGAGCTGGACATCAGCTGCGATCTGGCGCTGATCGGCGTCGGCGCGGTCTCCGCCGACGCCGGCTACACGACGAGCAACCTCGCCGAGGCCGCGATGATGCAGGAGATGATCTCCCGCGCGGCCCGCGTGGCGATCCTCGCCGACTCCTCCAAATTCGGCCGCCGCCTGTTCGCCCAAGTGTCGGAACTAGGAGCTGCCGACTACCTGATCACCGACGCCGCACCGCCACCCGACCTGCGGGGCGCCCTCAAGGCGAGCGGCGTCGAGGTGCTCACCCCCGCGGCCAGGCCCTAGCGCTCAGAAGGGCTCCTCAAACCGACACACTTAAGCATGTCTACATATTTCCGTATAGTGGACAAAGTTTGTGTTCAAGGTGGTAATGCCCGAAACTGGGTGACATGCCTGACGCTCGGCGTGGTGTTCTGCTCGGAATCGCCGCCTACATCATGTGGGGGCTCTTCCCCCTCTACTGGCCCCTCCTCAAGCCTTCTGGAGCCGTCGAGATCCTCGCCCACCGCATGGCGTGGTCGCTGGTGATCGTGGCGATCCTGCTGAGCGTGCGCAGGCACTGGTCGTGGATGCGCCAGATCGTCAGGCAGCCCGCCAAACTCGCCCTGCTGACGCTGGCCGCCATCGTGGTGACCGTCAACTGGGGCACCTACATCTACGCGGTCAACGCCGGGCACGTCGTCGAGAGTGCTCTGGGGTACTTCATCAATCCCCTGGTCAACGTGGTGTTCGGGGTGGTGCTGCTGCGGGAGCGGCTGCGGCCGCTGCAGTGGGCGGCGGTCGGGTTCGGGGCGCTGGCGGTGCTGGTGCTCACGTTCGACTACGGGCGCCTGCCGTGGGTCGCGCTCACGCTGGCCGTCAGCTTCGGCCTGTACGGGCTGATCAAGAAGCAGGCCAACGTGGCGGCCACCGAGAGCTTCGCGGTCGAGACGATGGTGCTGTTGCTGCCGGCGCTCGGCTACCTGGTCTATCTGCAGGCGAGCGGGGGGACCACGTTCGGGCACGCGGGAGTCGGGCACGTGCTGCTCATGGTGGGGGCCGGAGCCATCACGGCGGTGCCGCTGATCTGCTTCGGGGCGGCGGCGATCCGGGTGCCGTTGAGCACGCTGGGCGTGTTGCAGTACATCGCGCCGATTCTGCAGTTCGCCTGCGGCGTGCTGATCGCCAAGGAGGTCATGCCGTCGAGCCGGTGGATCGGGTTCTCGATCGTGTGGCTGGCGCTCGTGATCTTCACGTACGACGGGCTCCGGGCGGCGCGTACGTCCGCCCGGAAGCGCACCGAGCTCAGGGCACTTCAGCCCGAGCGCTCGACCACGTAGTCACAGAGGGCCAGGAAGGCGGCCCTCGCCGGGATGTCGGGCAGGCCGGAAAGGTCCGCCCTGGCCCGGTCCACCCACGCCACCAGCTCCGCCCGCGCCCTGGCCATGCCGGGATGGGCGCGGAGCAGGGTGAGGGTCTCCTCGACGTCCTCCTCGGCCACCGGGCCCGACAGCAGGGCCGTCAGCCGCGGCGAGTCGCCGGCCGCCAGCGCGTACAGCACCGGCAGCGTCTTGACGCCCTCGCGCAGGTCGGTGCCCTGCGTCTTGCCCGACTGGGCACCCGTGGAGGCCACGTCCAGCAGGTCGTCGCCGAGCTGCCAGGCCACCCCGATGGCCTCGCAGGCCCGGCTGAGACGCTCTTCGACGTCCGCCGGCGCGCCCGACAGCAGCGCCCCGAAGCGGCCCGAGGCGGCGATCAGGGAGCCGGTCTTGTCGGCCAGGACGCTCAGGTAGTGGGCGACCGGGTCCTCGTCGTCGCGCGGGCCGATGGTCTCGCGGATCTGACCCTGCACCAGGCGCGAGAACGTCTGCGCCTGGATGCGGATCAGCTCGGGACCGAGGTCGGCGAGGATGTCGGAGGCCTGGGCGAACAGGTAGTCGCCGGTGAGGATGGCCACGGTGTTGTCCCACCGGGCGTTGGCCGAGGGCGTGCCCCGGCGCACCGGGGCCTCGTCCATGACGTCGTCGTGGTAGAGCGAACCGAGATGGGTCAGCTCGATGACCACGGCGCCGGGGACGACCCCCGGCGCCGACGGGTCGCCGAACTGGGCGGCGAGCAGCACCATCAAGGTGCGGAACCGCTTCCCGCCCGCCTCGATGAGGTGCTTGGACGCCTCCGTGACGAAGGCGTCCTCGCTCTCCACGGACGAGCGCAGGAGCTTCTCGACCGCGGCCAGCCCGGTGGCCACGTCCTGCGCCAGCCGTTCGTCCTCAATGGGAAGGTCAACCACGGGAGGCGCAGACATACGAGATCCCCTTATCTGATGAACAGGCTGCTGGCAGCGTCGTTGGCAACACCGAGCACGGACTCCGGGTAGAGGCCCACTCCTACGGTAACCAGCAACGAAACGGCGATGACCGCCACGGTCCCCATACTGGGGGCCGCGACGGCGGGGCCGTCCGCCGCCGGCTCGCTGAAGAACATCAGCACGATCACGCGGACGTAGAAGAACGCCGCGATCGCGGAGGCCACCACGCCGACGACGACCAGGCCGGCCATCCAGCCGCCCATGGAGTCGCCGGGCTGGGTGCCGCTGTTGAGCGCTGCGGCGAAGACGGCGTACTTGCCGAAGAAGCCGCTGGTCAGCGGGATGCCGGCGAAGGCGAGCAGGAAGAAGGCGAACACCCCGGAAAGGACGGGCGCGCGCTTGCCGAGCCCGGCCCACCGTGACAGGTGCCCGGCCTCGCCGCCGGGATCGCGCACGAGCGTCAGCACCGCGAACGCGCCGACCGTGGTGATGCCGTAGACCGCCAGGTAGAACAGGATCGCCTTGAGCGAAACCGCGTTCTGCTCCGCGCTCCCGTACGTGGCCAGCACGCCAACGAGCAGGAAGCCCGCGTGCGCGATGGACGAGTACGCCAGCATCCGCTTGATCTCGGTCTGGGTGATCGCCAGGATCGAGCCGACGATCATCGTGAGCGCCGCGACGCCCCAGATGACCGGCCGCCAGTTCCAGTCGAGGTTCCCCAGCCCCACCCAGAAGACCCTCAGCACGGCCCCGAAGGCCGCCACGAGCGTACCGGAGGCCATGAGGGCGGTGATGGGGGTCGGGGCGCCCTGGTAGACGTCAGGCTTCCACGCCTGGAACGGCGCCGCGCCGATCTTGAACAGCAGGCCCACGCCGAGCATGGCGAAGCCGATCAGCAGCAGCGGGTCGAGCGTGTTGCCCTCCGCCATGGCCCGGTTGATGCCCGGCAGCGAGACGGTGCCCGCGAAGCCGTAGATCATCGCGGTGCCGTACAGGAAGAAGGCCGAGGAGAACGCGCCCAGCAGGAAGTACTTCATCGACGCCTCCTGCGACAGGAGGCGGCGCCTGCGGGCCAGGCCGCACAGCAGGTAGAGCGGCAGCGACATGACCTCAAGGGCGACGAACATCATCAGCAGGTCGTGCGCGGCCGGGAAGAGCAGCATGCCGCCGACCGCGAACAGGACCAGCGGGTAGACCTCGGTGTGGCCGGTGCCGTTGTCGTGGGCCTCGGCCTCCTCCTCGTCGGAGCTGCCCGGCACGGACGCGGCGGAGGCCACGAAGTGCCCCTCGTCGTTGATCAGCAGCACGCAGACGAACGACAGGATGAGGATGACGCCCCAGATGAACAGCGAGGGGCCGTCGACCGCCAGCGCTCCCATGGCGGAGGGCGCGGTGGAGACCTGGCCGCGCAGCGTCTGCACCAGGACCAGCGCGAACGCGCCGGCCAGGCTCAGCAGCGTGAGCGGCACGTGGAAGGACTTGCGCAGGTAGCGCGGCGCGAACGCCTCGATGAGCACGCCGATGCAGGCCGCGCCGAAGACGACCAGCAACGGCGCCAGAGTGCCGTACTCGATCGTCGGCGCTGGGATGACGTCGTTCACTGACCCGTCCCCTTCTCAGCGATGGTGGAGGTGGGCACCTTCACGTTGGTCAGCGTCTGTTGCACTGACGGGTTGATCACGTCGAGCAGCGGCTTGGGGAAGAAGCCGAAGCCGATGATCAGGGCGACCAGCGGGGCCAGCACCCAGATCTCGCGGGCGTTGAGGTCCTTGAACGCCTTGACCGGCTCGGCCGTCGGCCCGTTCATCGTGCGCTGGATCATCCACAGGATGTAGACGGCCGCCAGGATCACCGCGACCGCGGAGATGATCGCGGCCACCGACAGCGCGCCCGACCCGTGGGCCTGGCTGGAGTACGAGCCGATCATCACCATGAACTCGCTGACGAACGACGACAGGCCCGGCAGCGACAGACCGGCCAGACCGGCGACCAGGAAGAACCCGGCCAGCACCGGAGCGACCTTCTGCACGCCTCCGTAGTCCCCGATGAACGGCGAACCGCGCCGCGCGATGAGGAACCCGGCGGCCAGGAACAGCGCGCCGGTGGCGAAGCCGTGGTTGACCATGTAGAGGGCCGCGCCGGACTGGGCGACCGAGGACATGGCGAACACGCCGAGCACGATGAAGCCGAAGTGGGAGATCGACGTGTAGGCGATGAGCCGCTTCATGTCGGTCTGCCCGATGGCCACGATGGCGCCGTAGATGATGCTGATGACCGCCAGCACGACGATCGGCATCGTGAACGCCTTGGCCGCGTCGGGGAAGAGCTCCAGGCAGAAGCGGAGCATCCCGAAGGTGCCGACCTTGTCCAGCACGCCGACCAGCAGCACCGCGGCGCCGGCCGGAGCCTGGGCGGCCGCGTCGGGCAGCCAGGTGTGCACCGGCCACAGCGGCGCCTTGATGGCGAAGGCGATGAAGAAGCCGGCGAACAGCCACTTCTGCATGGCCGGGTCCTGGATGACCCCGACGAGGTCGGGGAACATGAACGTCTTGCTGCCGGCCACCACGTAGAGCCCGATGACCGCGACCAGCATGAGCAGGCCGCCGAACAGCGAGTACAGCAGGAACTTCACGGCCGCGTAGGACCGCTGGGCGCCGCCGTACGAGCCGATCATGAAGTACATCGGGATCAGCATGGCTTCGAAGAAGACGTAGAACAGGAAGATGTCGGTCGCCGCGAAGACGCCGATCATCATCGTCTCCAGCACCAGCAGCAGCGAGAAGTACGTCTTCACCGACCGCTTGGGCGTGATCAGCGTGCCGTCGGCGGTCTTGACGCCGTCGGCGTCGTGCCAGGAGGCCAGCACCACGATCGGCACCAGCACCACCGACAGGGCGATCAGCACGAGCGCCACGCCGTCCACGCCGACCCCGAACTTCACGCCGAAGCTCGGGATCCAGTCGTACTCGGCCTTGAACTGGAAGCGCTCACCGCCCGGCTTGAACCCGGCGGCCATGACGCCGGTCAGGACCAGCACCAGCAGCGAGACCAGCAGCGTGACCTGCTTGGCCAGCTTGTCACTGCCCTTGGGCAGCAGGGCCACCACGATGGCGCCCACCACGGGCACCGCCATGAGTATCGGAAGCCAGGGTGACATCAGATGGTCCCAACGAGGAGCAGGGCGCCGGTCAGCAGGGCGGCACCGATCAGGATGGACAGCGCGTACGTTCTGGCGAAGCCCGTCTGGATCCGCCGAAGGCGCCCGGAGCTGCCGCCGATGCCCGCCGCCAGGCCGTTGACCAGCCCGTCGATGCCCCGGTTGTCGAAGAACACCGCGAGGCGGGTCAGCCACTGGCCGGGGCGCATGAAGAGCGACTCGTTGAGCGCGTCACCGTAGAGGTCGCGCCGGGCGAACGTGGTGAGGAAGGAGCCGCGCGGCTGCACCGCGGGCACCTCGGCCCGGCCGTACTTCATCCAGGCGATGGCCGCGCCCACGGCGACCAGCGCCAACGTGGCCAGCCCGGACGGGGCGAAGGGGGCGAAGTGCGGAAGCTCCTCCGGCAGACCGACAGCCGGCGCCAGGAACAGCATCAGCCGGTTGCTGAGCACCAGGTAGGCGCCCAGACCCAGCGCACCGAGCGAGAGGATCATCAGCGGGACGGTCATCACCAGCGGCGACTCGTGCGGGTGCGCGTCCTCGGCCCAGCGCTTCTCGCCGAAGAAGGTCATGAAGACCATGCGCGACATGTAGAAGCCGGTGATGCCCGCGCCCAGCACGGCCAGCCAGCCCAGGATCGGCTGGTGGTGCACCGCGGTCTCGATGATGCCGTCCTTGGTGAAGTACCCGGACAGCAGCGGGAACCCGATGATCGCCAGGTAGCCGATGAAGAACGTGACGAACGTGATCGGCATGACCTTGCGCAGCGCGCCGTACTTCCTCATGTCGACCTCGTCGTTCATGCCGTGCATGACCGAGCCGGCGCCGAGGAACATGTCGGCCTTGAAGAAGCCGTGCGTGATCAGGTGACCGATCGCGAAGGCGTAACCCGCCGGGCCGAGGCCCGCGCCGAGCATCATGTAGCCGATCTGCGACATCGTCGAGCCGGCCAGGCCCTTCTTGATGTCGTCCTTGGCGCAACCGATGATGGCACCGGCGAGCAGCGTGGCCGCGCCGACGATGGTGACGGCGAGCGCCGCCCCCGAGCCCTCGGGGAAGAAGAACGCGCCCGAGCGGACCACGAGGTAGACGCCGGCGGTGACCATGGTCGCGGCGTGGATGAGGGCCGAGACCGGGGTCGGGCCCTCCATCGCGTCGAGGAGCCACGACTGCAGCGGCAGCTGCGCCGACTTGCCGCACGCCCCGAGGAGCAGCAGCAGGCCGATGGCGAGCATGGCGCCGTTCGTCTGACCGGCCGTGATCTGCTCGCCCAGGTTCTTGAAGGTCAGCGTGCCGAACGTGGTCCAGATGACGAACATGCCGACCAGCAGGCCGAAGTCGCCGACCCGGTTGACCACGAACGCCTTCTTGGCCGCCGTCGCCGCGGACGGCTTGAACTGCCAGAACCCGATCAGCAGGTACGACGCCAGACCGACGCCCTCCCAGCCGATGAACAGCCCCACGTAGTTGTCGGCCAGCACCAGCAGCAGCATCGCGGCCACGAACAGGTTGAGGTAGCCGAAGAACCTGCGCCGGTGCTCGTCGTGGGCCATGTAGCCGACCGAGTAGATGTGGATCAGCGAGCCCACGCCGGTGATCAGCAGCGCGAAGCTGATCGACAGCGGGTCGATCAGCAGCCCCATCTTGACCATGCCGGGGATGAAGTCGTACAGCTCGACGGCCTTGCGGCGCTGCTCCTCCCCGAACCCGATCAGCTCGAAGAACGCCAGCACCGCCACGACGAACGAGGCGAGGGACATGGCCACGCCCAGCAGATGGCCCCAGCGGTTGGTGAACCGGCCGAACACCAGCAGGACGAGCGCCCCCAGCAACGGGAAGGCGATCATCAGCCAGGCGCTGCCGATCACTCCGCCTGTGTGCTGGGTGATCTCAGCGATATGAGATTCCACCAGTCACCTCTTAGTACTTCAGCAGGTTGGCGTCGTCAACGGACGCGGACCTGCGGGTTCGGAAGATCGTCACGATGATGGCCAGGCCCACCACGACCTCGGCCGCGGCCACCACCATCACGAAGAACGCGATGATCTGGCCTTCCAGATTGCCGACCTGCCGGGCGAACGTGACGAAGGCGAGGTTGCAGGCGTTGAGCATCAGCTCCACGCACATGAACACCACGATCGCGTTCCGCCTGATCAGCACGCCCATGGCGCCGATGGCGAACAACAGGCCGGACAGTACGAGGTAGTGAGTCGTCATTTGGTGACCTCGTTGTTTTCCTCGGCGTCGTCCTCGGCCGTCTGCCTGATGGCCTCGGCGAGCTTGGGATCCTCGGGCAGGTGTCCGTGCTCGACGTCGTAGCGCGCGATGTAGCGGTTGACCGAGGACTCGGCGACCGACCCGTCCGGCAGCAGCGCCGGCATGTCGATGGCGTTGTTCCGGGCGTACGTGCCGGGGCCCGGCAGCGGCGACGGGTGGTCGCCGAGGAACCGGGCGCGGGACAGGTCCTTCTGGGTGACCTTCTCGGTGAGCCGCTCGCGGTGCGCCAGCACCATCGCGCCGAGCGCGGCGGTGATCAGCAGCGCCGAGGTGATCTCGAACGCGAACACGTACTTGGTGAACAGCTGCAGCGCGATCGAGCGGATGTAGCCGCCCTGCTGGGTGACCGCCGCCAGCCCGGCCTCGGGGGCGAAGATCACGTTGCCGACCGCGGCGACGATCAGCGCCAGGAAGCCGAGCCCCGCGATGATCGCCCAGAAGCGCTGGCCCCTGAGCGTCTCGACGAAGGAGTCGGAGGAGTCGACGCCGACCAGCATCAGCACGAACAGGAACAGCATCATGATCGCGCCGGTGTAGACGATGATCTGCACCGCGGCCAGGAAGGGCGCGTCCTGCACCGCGTACAGGACGGCCAGGCAGAGCATCACGGTGCCGAGCATCAGCGCGGAGTACACGGCCTTGCGGTTGAAGACCATGCCGAGCGCGGCGCCGACGGAGACGACGGCGAGCACCCAGAAAGTGATGGTCTCACCCATTGGTCCGCCCCAGCCGGTAGTAGTCCTCTTCGGTCTCACCGAGCCGCATGGCGTGCGGCGGCTGCTCCATGCCCTGGGTCAGAGGGGCGAGGAGCATCTCCTTGGTGTAGATGAGGCTCTCGCGGTCGGTGTCGGCGAGCTCGTACTCGTTCGTCATGGTGAGCGCGCGGGTCGGACACGCCTCGATGCACAGTCCGCACAGGATGCAGCGCAGATAGTTGATCTGGTACGTGCGCCCGTAACGCTCACCCGGCGAGAAGCGCTCCTCGTCGGTGTTGTCCGCGCCCTCGACGAAGATCGCGTCGGCCGGGCACGCCCAGGCGCACAGCTCGCACCCGACGCACTTCTCCAGCCCGTCCGGCCAGCGGTTGAGCTGGTGACGCCCGTGGAAGCGCGGAGCCGTCGGCTTCTTCTCCTCCGGGTAGTTCGTCGTGACGGGCTTTTTGAACATCGTGTGGAAGGTGACCCCGAAGCCCTTGACGGGGTTCAGCCAATCAGTTAGTCCCACTGGGAATCTCCTTGTGCTGCACCCCGTGGTAGTGCGGCAGGTCGAGCGGCGGCACAGGGAAGCCGCCGGCCTCCGGCTCGTTGGACAGTTCCTCGAACTCGGCCTCCACCTGAGCCTTCTTCGCTTCCTTGCGCCGCTGGTTGACGGTGTCGAAGCGCATCCAGATGGCCAGCGCGCCGATCACGATCACCACGCCGAGCCCGATGCCGAGCATCTTGTTCCCCTCGTTGACCACCACGTTGCGCACGGCGGCCACCAGCAGGATCCAGGCCAGGTTGACCGGGATCAGCACCTTCCAGCCCAGCGCCATCAGCTGGTCGTAGCGAACCCGCGGCAGCGAGGCGCGCACCCACACGATGAAGCAGAAGGTCAGCACGAACTTGATGAAGAACCACAGCACCGGCCACCAGCCCTGGTTGGCGCCCTCCCACCAGGAGATGGGGACGGGAGCCCGCCAGCCGCCCAGGAACAGCGTCACGGCGATGCCGGTGGCGGTGAAGGTGTGCAGGTATTCGCCCATCATGATCAGGGCGAACTTCAGCGACGAGGAGTATTCCGTCTGGAAGCCGCCGACCAGCTCGCCCTCGCCCTCGGGCAGGTCGAACGGGATGCGCGCGGCCTCACCGAACATGCAGACCACGTAGACGAGGAACGACGGGATCAGCAGCACCGCGAACCAGGTCTGCTCCTGCGCCTTGACGATCTCCGAGGTGGACAGCGTCCCGGCGAACAGGAAGATGGCCACGAACGACAGGCCCATCGCGATCTCGTACGAGACCACCTGGGCCGCCGAGCGCAGACCGCCCAGCAGCGCGTACGGCGAGCGCGACGACCAGCCGGCCAGCACCACGCCGTAGACCGAGACCGCGCCCATGGCCAGCATGAACAGCACCGCCACCGGCAGGTCGACCAGCTGCAGCGGCGTCTGCACGCCGAACAGGTTGACCATCGGCCCGAACGGCACGATGGAGAAGGCGAGGAACGCCGGCACCACCATGATGATCGGCGCCAGCAGGTAGAGCACCTTGTCCACGGTCCGCGGGAAGAGGTCCTCCTTCAGGCCCATCTTCAGGCCGTCGGCCACGGACTGCAGCAGACCGAACTTGCCGGCCCGGTTGGGGCCGTAGCGGTTCTGCATCCGCGAGATGAGCTTGCGCTCGAACCAGACGCCGAACAGCACGCTCAGCATCAGGAAGACGAACAGCATCACGGCCTTGATGATGGTGATCCACACCGGATCGTGGCCGAAGTTCTCCAGGGTGGGACTCATGAGGCGCTCCCGATGGTGACGATGTCGCCGGCCACCGCGCGCAGGTCACGGGTGACCGAGCAGCCGCCGGAGTTCGCAGGCACCCAGACCACGCGGTCCGGCAGGTCGGCGACGCGCACCGGCAGCGTCACGGTGTCGCCGACGACGAGCTTGTCGCCGTCCGCGACGCCGAGCTCGGCCGCCGTGCCGCTGGAGACCAGTGCCTCGGCGGTGCGGGCGGTGCCCGCGAGGTACGGCTCGCCGTCCTGCAGCCTGCCGTCGTCGAGCAGCAGGTGCCAGGTCGCCAGGACGGCCTGACCCTGCTCGGGCAGCTCCAGGGTGCGGGTCAGGGCGTTGGGCGCGTTGACCCGGCTGCCCCGCCAGGCGCCCAGGCCCGACAGCTCGCGCCGGACGGCCTTGGCGTCCGGCAGGCCCAGGTGCACGTCCATGCGGTCGGCCAGGTTGGAGATCACGGCGAGGTCGGACTGCAGCCCCGGCACCTTCAGCGGCGCCTCGAACGAGCGGCCCCTGCCCTCCCAGTTGACGAACGTGCCGCCCTTCTCCTGCACGGAGGCGACGGGCAGGACCACGTCGGCGCGGTCGGTGACGGCGCTGGCGCGGATCTCCAGGCTGACGATGAACGGCGTGCGCTCAAGCGCGTCGAGCGCGGCGGCCGGGTCGGCCAGGTCGTAGGGGTCGACCCCGGCCACGACCAGCGCGTCCAGGTCTCCGTCCGCGGCGGCGGCGAGGATGCCGGCGGTGTCGCGGCCGGGCTTGGCGGGCAGCGAGGCCACGTTCCACGCCCTGGCGACCTCGGCCCTGGCGCTCTCGTCGTCCACGGGGCGGCCGATCGGCAGCAGGTTGGGCAGCGCGCCGGCCTCGCCCGCGCCGCGCTCGCCGGCCCGGCGCGGGATCCAGGCGATCCGGGTGCCGGTGGAGGCGGCGGCCAGGCGGACGAGGGCGGACAGCGCGCCGGGGACCGTGGCCAGTCGCTCGCCGGCCAGCACGATCGTGCCCTCGGCCAGCGTGCCGACCAGGTCGCCGATCGCGTCGGCCTCGGCGCCGGGCGCGGTGCGGACGAGCGTGCCGCCCATCTTCACCAGGCCAGGGGTGGCGAAGGGCGCGATCGAGGTGACCTTGAGGCCCTTCTTCTGCCACGCCTTGCGCAGGCGCAGGAAGACGATCGGCGACTCCTCCTCGGGCTCGAACCCGACGAGCAGCACGTGGGGCGCGTTCTCAAGGTCGGTGTAGCTGATCTCGATGCCCTTGCCGGCCACCGCGTGCGCCAGGAACTGCGCCTCCTCGGCGGAGTGGGGCCTGGCCCTGAAGTCGACGTCGTTGGTGCCCAGGGCGAGCCGGGCGAACTTGGCGTAGGCGTAGGAGTCTTCCACCGTGACGCGGCCGCCGACCAGCACGCCGGCCTTGCCGCGGGCCTTGGCCAGGCCCTCGGCGGCCACCATCAGCGCCTCCGGCCACGAGGCCGGCACGAGCACGCCGTCCTCGTTGCGCACCAGCGGCGTCTTGAGGCGGTCGGGCTGCGTGGCGTAGGAGAACGCCCAGCGGCCCTTGTCGCAGTTCCACTCCTCGTTCACCTGCGGGTCGTTGCCCGCCAGGCGGCGGGTGACCCGGCCGCGCCGGTGGTCGGTGCGCTGGGCGCAGCCGGCCGCGCAGTGCTCGCACGCGCTCGGCGTCGACACCAGGTCGAACGGGCGGGCCCGGAACCGGTAGGCGGCGCCGGTGAGCGCGCCCACCGGGCAGATCTGCACCGTGTTGCCGGAGAAGTAGGAGTTGAACGGCTTGCCCTCGGCCGTACGCACCTGCTCCTTGGCCCCGCGCTCGAAGAACTCGATGAGCGGGTCGCCGGCGATCTGGTCGGAGAAGCGGATGCAGCGCGCGCACTGGACGCAGCGCTCGCGGTCGAGCAGCACCTGCGTGGACAGCGGCAGCGGCTTGGGGAAGGTGCGCTTCTGCTCCTGGAAGCGCGACTCGCCCTGACCGTTGGACATGGCCTGGTTCTGCAGCGGGCACTCGCCGCCCTTGTCGCAGACCGGGCAGTCGAGCGGGTGGTTCATCAGCAGCAGCTCCATCGCCCCGCGCTGCGCCTTCTCGGCGACCGGCGAGGTGAGCTGCGTCTGCACGACCATGCCCTCGGCGACCTCGATCGCGCACGACGGCTGCGGCTTGGGGAAGCCGCGGCCGTTGCCCGCGTCGGGGATGTCGACCAGGCACTGGCGGCAGTTGGCCGCCGGGTCGAGCAGCGGGTGGTCGCAGAACCTGGGAATCTGGATGCCCAGCAGTTCGGCGGCCCTGATGATCAGAGTGCCCTTGGGGACACTGACCTGGAACCCGTCGATGGACAGGGTCACCAGGTTCGTTTCGGTCTCTACGACGGTCACTGCTCACCCCAGAGAGTGGACTTCTTCGGGTCGAACGGGCAGCCGCCGATCTCGAAGTGCTTGAGGTACTCCTCGCGGAAGTACTTCACCGAGGAGTGGATCGGGCTCGTGGCGCCGTCGCCCAGCGCGCAGAACGAGCGGCCGAGGATGTTGTCCGCGATGTCGGTGATCGTGGTCAGGTCGTCCTCGGTGCCCTGGCCCTTCTCCAGGCGCTTGAGCACCTGCTTGAGCCAGTACGTGCCCTCGCGGCAGGGCGTGCACTTGCCGCAGGACTCGTGGGCGTAGAACTCGGTCCAGCGCAGCACCGTGCGGACCACGCAGGTGGTCTCGTCGAAGATCTGCAGCGCCCGGGTGCCGAGCATCGAGCCCTTGGCGCCGACCGCCTCGAAGTCGAGCGGCACGTCGAGATGCTCGTCGGTGAAGATCGGCGTGGAGGAGCCGCCCGGGGTCCAGAACTTGATCTGGTGCCCCTCGCGGATGCCGCCGGCCATGTCGAGCAGCTCGCGCAGCGTGATGCCGAGCGGGGCTTCGTACTGGCCGGGCCTGGTGACGTGGCCGCTGAGGGAGAAGATGCCGAAGCCCTTGGACTTCTCGGTGCCCATCCCCGCGAACCAGTCGGCGCCGTTCGCGATGATCGAGGGAACACTGGCGATCGACTCCACGTTGTTCACGACAGTAGGCGAGGCATAGAGGCCCGCCACGGCCGGGAACGGGGGCTTGAGCCGAGGTTGACCTCTGAAGCCTTCGAGCGAGTCGAGCAGCGCCGTCTCCTCGCCGCAGATGTAGGCGCCCGCGCCGCTGTGCACGACGAGCTCCAGGTCGTAGCCGGAGCCGAAGATGTCGCTGCCGAGGAAGCCCTTCTCGTACGCCTCCCGCACGGCCGCGTGCAGCCGCCTGATCACGTGCAGCACCTCGCCGCGCACGTAGATGAAGGCGTGGTTGGCCCGGATCGCGTAGGCCGTGATGATGATGCCCTCGACCAGCGCGTGCGGGTTGGCCATCATCAGCGGGATGTCCTTGCAGGTGCCCGGCTCCGACTCGTCGGCGTTGACGACGAGATAGTGCGGCTTGCCGTCGCCCTGCGGGATGAAGCCCCACTTCATGCCGGTGGGGAAGCCTGCGCCGCCGCGGCCGCGCAGGCCCGAGTCCTTGACGGCCTGGATGACGGCGTCGGGGTCCATGCCCAGCGCCTTCTTGGCCGCCTCGTACTCGCCGTAGACGCCGAGGGTGAAGGAATTGGGCTGGTCCCAGTTGGCCGTCAGGACTGGTGTCAAAGTCGTCGTCATGCTTCCGGGGCCTTCCATCCCTTGGCCTTGGCCACCTTCAGGCCCTCGAGCGAGGGGCCGGCGGCCGACGGGCCGTCGCCCGCGAGGTCGTCGGGCAGGCCGGCGAGCACGCGGGAGGCGTCCTTGAAGGTGCACAGCTTCTTCGGGCCGCGCGTGGGCCGCACGTCCTTGCCGTCACGCAGGTCGTCGACGAGCTGCTTGGCCGACTCGGGCGTCTGGTTGTCGAAGAACTCCCAGTTGACCATCATGACCGGGGCGAAGTCGCAGGCCGCGTTGCACTCCAGGCGCTCCAGCGAGATCTTCCCGTCGGCGGTGGCCTCCTCGTGGCCGACGCCGACGTGCTCGGTGAGCTCGTCCCAGATCTGGTCGCCGCCCATGACCGCGCAGAGCGCGTTGATGCACACGCCGACGTGATAGTCGCCGGCGGGCTTGCGCTTGTACATGGTGTAGAAGGTCGCCACGCCGGTGACCTCGGCCTTGCTGATGCCGAGCATCTCCGCGCAGAACTCCTGGCCGTCGTCGGAGACGTAGCCGTCCTCCGACTGCACGAGGTGGAGCAGCGGCAGCAGGGCGGAGCGGGTCTTGGGATAGCGTCCGATGATCTCCTTGGCGTCCCGCTCCAGACGCTCACGGATCTCCGGTGAGTAAGTCATGAGCGTGCCTCCGGCCCACTCATGACTTGAGTGCTGTGTCTGATTGTGCGCTCGACAAGCTCGCTCACCTGTCCACACCTCCCATGACGGGGTCGATAGAAGCCACCGCGGCGATCACGTCGGCGACCTGGCCGCCCTCCGCCATCGCGGGGAAGCCCTGCAGGTTGCAGAAGGACGGCTCGCGGAAGTGCACGCGGTAGGGCCGGGTGCCCCCGTCGCTGACCACGTGGGCGCCGAGCTCGCCCTTGGGCGACTCGATGCTGGCGTACGCCTGCCCGGCCGGCACCCTGAAGCCCTCGGTCACCAGCTTGAAGTGGTGGATGAGGGCCTCCATCGAGGTGCCCATGATGTGCGCGATGTGGTCGGGCGAGTTGCCGAACCCGTCGGGGCCGAGCGCGAGCTGCGCGGGCCAGCCGATCTTCTTGTCCTCGATCATCACCGGGTCGCCCTTGAGCGGGCCGGCGATGCGGTCGAGCGCCTGCTCGACGATCTTGAGGGACTCCTCCATCTCCTTCATGCGGACGAGGTAGCGCGAGTAGACGTCGCAGCCGCGCTCGGTGGCGACGTCGAACTCGTAGGTCTCGTAACCGCAGTAGGGCTGCGACTTGCGCAGGTCCCACGGGAGGCCGGCGGCGCGCAGGATCGGCCCGGTGATGCCGAGGGCCATGCAGCCGGTCAGGTCGAGGTAGGCCACGTCCTGGGTGCGGCGCACGTAGACGGGGTTCTCGTCGAGGAGCTTGCGGATGTCCTTGATCCGCTTGGGCATCTCCTTGAGGAACTCGCCGACCTTGTCGACCGCGCCCGCGGGCAGGTCGACGCTCACGCCGCCCGGCCTGATGTAGGCGTGGTTCATCCGCAGCCCGGTGATGTACTCGAACAGGTCCATGATCATTTCACGATCGCGGTACCCGAAGAGGAACGGCGTGGTCGCGCCCAGCTCCATGCCGAACGTACCCATCGCCACCAGGTGCGAGGCGATGCGGTTGAGCTCCATCATCATCACGCGGATGGCCTGGGCCCGGTCGGGGATGCGGTCCTCGACGCCGAGCAGCTTCTCCACGCCGAGGCAGTAGGCGGTCTCGTTGAAGATCGGCGACAGGTAGTCCATCCGGGTCACGAACGTGGTCCCCTGGGTCCACGTCCGGTATTCCATGTTCTTCTCGATGCCGGTGTGCAGGTAGCCGATGACGCCGCGCGCCTCGGTGACCGTCTCGCCGTCGAGCGTCAGGACCAGGCGGAGCACGCCGTGCGTGGACGGGTGCTGCGGGCCCATGTTGACGACCAGGCGCTCCTCGTCGGAGTCGCGGACGCCGGTGACGACCTCGTCCCAGTCGGCGCCGGAGACGTTGTAGACCTTGCCTTCCGTCGCCTCGTCATAAGCGGTGCTCATGAGTAGCTCCTCCTCTGGTCGGGCGAGGGAACGGTGGCGCCGCGGTATTCGACCGGGATGCCGCCGAGCGGATAGTCCTTGCGCTGGGGGTGCCCGTCCCAGTCGTCCGGCATCATGATCCGGGTGAGCCCGGGATGACCGTCGAAGATGATCCCGAAGAAGTCGTACGCCTCGCGTTCGTGCCAGTCGTGACCAGGGTAGACGCTCACCGTGGAGGGGATGTGCGGGTCGGCGTCGGGCGCGCTCGCCTCGACGCGCACGCGCCGGTTGTGCGTGATCGAGCACAGGTGGATGACCGCGTGCAGCTCCTCGCCCGCCAGATGCGGGTAGTGCACGCCGGTGACGCCCAGAGACAGCTCGAAGCGCAGCGCCGGGTCGTCGCGCAGCTTCTGGCAGACCTCCACCAGGCGCTCGCGCTTGACGTGCAGGGTCAGCTCGCCGCGGTCGACGACCACGCGCTCGATCGCGTCGTCGAGCCCGAGGGTGTCGACGAGCTCGTCGAAGTAGCTCCCGTACGGGCGGGGCGTCGACAGCTGCGGCGCCCTGCGCACGACGAGACCGCCGTAGCCGGAGGTGTCGCCGGAGTCGTGGGCGCCGAACATGCCCCGCCGGGCGACGGGCGGCCCCTGGGCCGCCGGCACCTCGGGGACCTGCGCGTCCGGGACCTCGGGCAGGTTGTCTGGCGAGGTCACTTCGCGCTCCCCTGGTCGATCAGCGGCAGCGTGCGCAGCGCCTGCAGTTCGAGCTCCTCGATCTGCTTGGCGCGGTGCGCGCCGAACTTCATGTTCTGGATCTTGTCGTGCAGCTTCACGATCGCGTCGATGAGCATCTCGGGCCGCGGCGGGCAGCCGGGCAGGTAGACGTCCACCGGCACGACGTGGTCGACGCCCTGCACGATCGCGTAGTTGTTGAACATGCCGCCGCTGGAGGCGCACACGCCCATGGAGATGACCCACTTCGGCTCGGCCATCTGGTCGTAGATCTGCCGCAGGACGGGAGCCATCTTCTGCGACACGCGCCCGGCGACGATCATGAGGTCGGCTTGGCGGGGAGACGCCGAAGCGCGCTCCATACCGAAGCGCGCCAGGTCGTAGTGGGGGCCACCGGTGGCCATCAGCTCGATGGCGCAACAGGCGAGACCGAACGTGGCCGGCCACACGGAGTTCTTGCGCGCCCAGCCGGCGGCCGCTTCGACCGTGCTGAGGATGAACCCGCTGGGGAGTTTCTCTTCAAGTCCCATTTTCAGTCCCAGTCCAGACCCTTGCGGCGCCACACGTACGCGTAGGCGACGAGCACGGTGACGATGAACAGCAGCATCTCGACGAGCGCGAAAAGCCCGAGGCCCGGGGAGAGCGTGCGACCGAGGTCGTCCGTCTGCTTGGCGAACGAGACGGCCCACGGGTAGAGAAAGATGATCTCGATGTCGAAGACGATGAAGAGCATCGCCGTGACCATGTATTTGAGCGGGAACCGTCCGCCACCGACCGGCTGGGGCGTCGGCTCGATGCCGCATTCGTAGGCGTCAAGCTTGGCGCGGTTCCAGCGCTTGGGACCGGTGAAGGGAGCGATGGCGACCGAGAAGATCGCAAAGCCCCCCGCGAGAACGGCGAGCACCAGGATGGGCACGTAAAGGTCCATCGCTACGCCTCCTCTGGAGTCGCCGCGCGCGCGGGCGCGCAGCCGGATCTGTTGATTGCGAGATTCATGCTGGTGGCGCGACCTTCGAGAGTGCGTTAATGATCATGTCCGACGCATCGCCTCGCCGGTCGGTGAGATTACCAAGGAGTTTGAGCGCGAAGCGCATCAGCCTCGGGTGAGGCAGCCCGTGCTTGGTGCCGAAGCTCATCACCCCGGGCTTCCCGATCGCCTCGACGAACAGTCTCCCCAGCGTGAAGTAGCCGCCGTAGGCGTCCTTCAGCACTTGAGGATAGGTCCGCAGGGTCCGTTCCCGCTGCGCGGGGGTGGTGGTCCTGAGGGCCTTCGCGATGATCTCGGCGGCGATCTCGCCGGTCTCCATGGCGTAGGCGATGCCCTCGCCGTTGAACGGGTTGATCGCCCCGCCGGAGTCTCCCACGAGCACCAGGCCGCGTGTGTAGTGGGGCTGCCTGTTGAAGGCCATCGGGAGCGCGGCGCCGCGGATCGGGCCCGTCATGTTCTCCTCGGTGAAGCCCCACTCCGCCGGCATCGACCGGCACCAGCGCCGCAGCAGGTCGCGGTAGTCGATGTTGCCGAACTGTGAGCTGGTGTTGAGCAGCCCGAGCCCCACGTTGGAGGTGCCGTCGCCGACGCCGAACACCCAGCCGTAGCCGGGCAGCAGCGTGTCGCCGTCCCACAGCTCCAGCCAGGTCTCCAGATAGTCGTCGTCGTGACGCGGGCTCTCGAAGTAGGTGCGCACGGCCACGCCCATCGGGCGGTCTTCGCGCTTGTGCAGGCCCATGCCCAGGGCCAGGCGGGTGCTGTTGCCGTCGGCGGCCACGACCACGCGGCTGCGGAAGGTACGGCCGTCCTTGGTGGTCACGCCGACGATGTGGCCGCTGCGGTCGTCGAGGACGGGGCCGGTGACGGTGACGCCCTCCATGAGGCGTACGCCGTTCTTGACCGCGTTGGCGGCGACGATCTCGTCGAAGTCCTGCCGGGTGCGGACGAGCCCGAAGTCGGGGAAGCGTTCGAGCTTCGGCCAGTCGAGCTCGAAGCGCAGGCCGCCGCCGACGACACGCAGGCCCTTGTTCCTGATCCAGCCGGGCGCGTCGATGTCTACGCCCATGTTCTGCAACTGCTTGACCGCACGCGGGGTCAGACCGTCGCCGCAGACCTTCTCCCGGGGGAACCTGGTCTTCTCCAGGAGCAGGACGTCGAGCCCGGCCTGAGCGAGGTAAAAGGCGGTTGCGGAACCGGCGGGACCGGCGCCGACGACGATGACGTCGGCGGCGTCAGCCTGTATGGCTGTTGGCACGGTCACTGGACTGTCCTGTCCCTACACGCTCGAAGGCCGTGGGGTGTCGCGCCTTCGTTCCTTTGTGAACCCCTTCACAAACTTACCGGGCCGCAGTCTACTGCTTTTCGGGTACATAGTGGCAGTCGGGGTGCCGTTCTGTGATCCAAGTGGACGGCGTGTCGCCTGGGGGCAGCGCACTCATGATCCGTCACGCTAGCAGCAGGCCCTGACTGGATCCGAGCCCAGCCGGTCAGGAGCGCCGCACGGCTGCGGGGAGTGCGCCGTCGATCCGGGCCGGCGCTCGCGAATCGCCGCCGATATTTCTTTCGCCGGACTCGTCCCACGGAAATCACCGGTGAAACGCGCGAGCGGCCGCCGGGGTCAGGCGGGCTTGAAACCCCGGTGCACGGCCACGATCCCCGCGGTGAGATTGCGCCAGGCCACGCGTTCCCAGCCGGCCTCCTGGATCATCCTGGCCAGCGTCCGCTGATCGGGCCAGTCTCTGATCGACTCGGCCAGATATTCGTAGGAGTCGTCGTTGGACCCGAACACCTTGGCCACCTTCGGCAGCATCCGCATCAGATATTCGCGGTAGACGAGGTCGAACGCTTTGACGGTCACGTGGGAGAACTCCAGAATGACCAGCCGCCCGCCCGGCTTGGTCACGCGCAGCATCTCCCGCAGCGCCAGGCCGGTGTCGTGCACGTTACGCAGCGCCACCGAGATCGTCACCGCGTCGAACACGTCGTCGGCGAAGGGCAGCCGCATCGCGTCACCCGCGAGGAACGGCACCCCGGCCCCCGACAGCGCGTTGCCCCCGTGGCGGGCCACGCCGGTGCGGAGCATGCCGAGCGAGAAGTCGGAGGCGATGGCCCGCGCGCCCAGCGTGGTGAACGCGTCGGTGGAGGTGCCGGTGCCGGCCCCCAGATCGAGCACGAGCTCACCGGGACCCGCGTCCACGGCGGCGGCCACCGCCTTGCGCCAGAGCCTCACCTGTCCGAGCGAGATCACGTCATTGACCAGGTCGTAGCGCCGGGCGGTGCGATCGAACATCGCGGCGACCTCATCCGGCTGTTTGTCCAACTGAGCGCGCGTCATGCCCCACACCCTACGGGCAGGCGCCCCCGGACAGGCGGGCACGCCCATCCTGGACAATCGACGGAAAGTAGCCATGAGACTACGCAACGTCTGCTAGATATTGGCGAATGCTTTCCCGTGTCGCCCTTGCGGCCATCATCGCCTCGGCTCCCGCCGCGCATCCGCGCGTCGTGTCGGCCGACCCGATAGACACCACCCCCCATGTGCTCGACGGCATCGTCAACGCCATCACCGTCGTCGGGCGCACCGTCGTCGTCGGCGGCTCGTTCAGCGAAGTGAGCGACGCCGCACGTGGAACGATCCACGCCCGCGACAACCTGTTCGCCTACGACCTGGTCACCGGCCGGATCCTGCCCGGCTTCGCGCCGAGCGTGGCCGGCCCGGTCTTCGGCCTGGCCGCCGGCGACCGCGGCACCGTCTATGTGGGCGGCGAGTTCCACGGCGTCAACCAGCAGCGTGCCCGCGGCCTGGCCAGGCTCGCCCTGGCCGACGGCTCGCTCACGCCCGGCTTCGATCCGCGCATCGGCGGCGGCATGGTCACCTCGGTGGTCAGGCAGGGCGCCAGGCTGTACGTCGGCGGCGACTTCACCAGCCCGCGTACGGCGCTGGCCAGGCTCGACGCCACCACCGGCGCGGCCGACCCGGCCTTCGCCATCACGCCGGGCGGGCCGCTGACCACCCGGGTGAAGGTGCACGCGCTGGCCGTCTCGCGCGACCGGCTGGCCGTGGACGGCTCGTTCACCACGCTCGGCGGCCATTCCCGGCCGCAGCTCGGGCTGATCGACGTCGGCGGCGCGCAGGCCGAAGTCGCGCCCTGGCGTACGGAGGCGTACGCGCAGGCGTGCAGCCCCAACTTCCCCTCCTATGTAAGGGGCCTCGACTTCTCCCCCGACGGCAGCTATTTCGCGGTGGTCACCACCGGCGGCGCCAGGGGCGGGATCTGCGACACGGCCGCCAGGTTCGAGACCTACAGCAGGGGCTCGGCGATCAGGCCCACCTGGGTCAACGCGACGGGCGGCGACTCGCTCTACGCCGTCTCCGTGACCGGCGCGGCCGTCTACGTCGGAGGGCATCAGCGCTGGCTGGACAATCCACGGGGCCGCGACTCGGCGGGGCCCGGCGCGGTGTCACGGCCGGGCATCGGCGCCATTCATCCGCGTACCGGAAAGGCGCTCAGTTGGAATCCCACTCGGGAGCGCGGCATCGGCGTGAAGGCGTTTTACGCGCACAGCGGCGGACTACTTGTCGGTAGCGACACAACGAGACTCGGACGGGAGTACCATGCCCGGATTGGCATGTTCCCCCTGCCCTAGTCGTCTTGCGGCTTGGGGCGGTCGATCCTGTGGCTGAGACGCTCGCTCACGGCGTCACGCTGCTTCGACAGCAAGACGTAGCTCGCTATGCCGCTGATCAAGAAAGAAGCCGCGATCAGTGCGGGCAGGTATTGCAGTCCGAGCAGGAACAGGACACCGAGAGTCACGAGAAACAGGGCGAGCCTGGACGTGGTGTAAAGGAGAACGGGACGCACAGGTCGAGGTTACTCGGACCTGTGTACGGCTCGCTCTTCGCATCGGTCGCGAGCACTGCTACTGTTCCCAGTTAGGGAGTTTCGTAAAGAAACACCCACGAGAGCCCCAAAGAGGCTCTATCATATAACAATCGGGCAGTCAGCTGATAACAACCCGTGATCTTTGTCGAAAACCACGGATAAATCAGGCTTCGCTCGACACACTTGTTACCTGTCCGCCCGCTGGCAGGAAGCGGGATGCGAGGGGGAGAGATTGGTGGAGAGTAGCAGCGAGCGTCTGCTGACCCCAGGAGAGGTTGCCGCCCTCTTCCGGGTAGACCCAAAGACGGTTACGCGCTGGGCTGCGGCAGGCCGCATCAGCAGTATCCGCACCCCCGGAGGGCACCGGCGCTTCCGCGAGTCGGAAGTCCACGCCCTTCTCCGAGGCGAGGACGTTCTTACGGCCGACAGGCCAGCAGGTGAGTCCCCGCGCGTCTGACGTTCCGTCAAGTCGGTGATCCTGCATGGTGGCCTGTCGGCAACGGCGACCACCACCCCCAGGATCACCGCTGGCGGGACCCACTGTTCGGCGTGCTTTCCGGCCACACTTCCGTACGGCGAGCACGGGGCGGCGCCAACCGCCGACCGTGGCTGGCGCCTGCCCGATCTCCCCGCTCAGGCGGCGACCATTGCCCCGCTCGAATGCGCCCTCTTCTCCCCTGCCTGACGTCTCTTGCGTCTTTCCTCCGGCTGAACGTCTCTCGCGTCTTTCCCGGGTCGCCGGCTCAGGCGTCCTCCTGCCGCGCCTTGAAGGCCAGGAACTCGCGCTCCAGCTCGTCGTTCTCCTGTTCCCAGCGACGGCGGCGCAGCTCCAGCTCCTCCTCGGTCAGCGATTCCGGCAACCACTGCTCGTAGTCGGGGTCACCGGGTTGCACGTCCACGTACGCGTTGCCGATCAGACGCCCGTCTTCGCTGGACAGGCTCTGCGGCACGCGCAGTGTCCCGTCCGCGAGCCGGATGACGTACATGGCCGATCACCTAGATTCCGTAGCGCCGGTTGAAGAACAGCATGATGTCGAGCGCCATGCGCGTGTCGCCGCCGAGCATGTCGACGAGGGCCGGGCGCTGGCGGGAGGCGATGGCGGCGAAGGCGTCGGCGAAGAACTCCTTGCGGCCCAGCCCGCCGCCCTGGCGGTGGAACGTCGAGGCCAGCAGCGGGACGGCCGTTTCGTAGAGCCGTACGAACTCCGGCGAGTCGGACACCCAGGCGCCGTAGGCCGAGTCGATGTCGTCGATCGCGTGGCCCACCTCGTGCATCATCACGTCGGGGGTGGGTGAGGGGCGGTCGCCCACGACGATCTTGCGGTCGCCGTACGCGCCCGCGCAGATGTCCCAGGTCGCGCGGCCCGACGGGAGCGGGGCGCCGCGTAAGTAACCCATGTCGTCGAGGTCGGGGACGCCGCCCGGGCCGACGTAGATGCCCTCCAGGCCCTCCGCGAGCAGCTCCTTCAGCCGTTCCGGCAGTCTGGCCAGGCTCTCCACGGCGCGGATGAGGTCCGCAGGGGGCCGGCCGCGCCTGGCGTCCCACTGGCGGTGCAGGATCGTCTCCAGCTTCCCGCAGTGACGCAGGCCGTCACCGAGCGAGGGCGCGTCGGGGCGGTTGGGCTGGGCCCTGAGCGGCTGGTCGGCCAGCTCGAAGTCGTACCAGGTGTAGCGGGGGCGGTCGATCATGACGGCGGCGGGCAGCCGCTCACCGTGTTCGCGCAGCGTGAATCCGTCCCGGCTCATCTCATGACGCCTTTCCCACGGCCCGGGGGCCGCGCCGCCCGGCCACGTCATCCGCTCACGCTCGCCACCGCCGGGCCACCCTGCCTTCTCGGCCCTCTCGGCCCTCTCACGCCCTTCAGGCCCGGACGCCCTGTCGCGCCCGCCGGGCCCGTACGCCCGCTCGGGCTCGCCGGGCCTGGCCACGCGCTCGGCGCGTTCGCCGCCCGGCCAGCCGGAACGATCGGGCCTCCCCTCGCCGGGCCAGCCTGACCGGTCGGGCCGGCCCTCGCCGGGGCGCCGCGCCGCCTCCCGCCGCGCGGCCGCCTTGGCCTCCTGGCGCCGCTCACGGGTCCTGGACCAGAAGGAGCGCTCGGCGTCGGGCGGGGCCTCGGCGCGGCGGGAGAAGAGGTAGGAACCGCGCCGCCACCAGCGGCCGCGCCGATGCCGGCCTTTGTCGCTTGGCCTGCTGTCCGCAGAAAAGGCCATCGCACCTCTCAACGCCCGTGGATGCCCACCCGGCCTCGTGGACCCCCGTGGACACCGTCACATCCGTTTCCACCGTACGACGCGGATCTTCCGCTAGTCACCCGATATGGGACATCGGGCAGCACGATCAGGTCGTGCGATGGCTTACAGTTCGGGCATGGCAGTTGTTCTGATTGGCCTGGCGCTGCTGGTCTTCTGGCTCTTCTCGCTCTTCGACGTGGTCACCACGCCCGAAGACGAGGTTAGGAACGTACCAAAGGCACTGTGGATCCTCATCGTCGTAGTCATCCCTCTGCTCGGCGGCGTGGTGTGGATGGCGCGTGGCCGTCCGCGCGCCCCTCGGGCGGCGTGGCCCGTGCCCCCGGGGCCGGGCATGCCGAAAGGGCCGGACGACGACCCCGACTTCCTGCGCGACCTCGACCGCCGCATGCGCGGCGACGACGTGAGCTAGACGACGTGAGCTGGACGACGTGAGCTGGCCAGCACGAACGGGCCGGCCGCGCGCCGGCCCGCACTGCGCCGTCCGACGTGAGCGGGCGGCCGTTTCAGAAAGCCCGTTTCGAAAGGCTCAGCCGCCGTGCGTCAGTCGACGTCGGCGTAGCTGTGCAGGCCGTCGATGAAGATGTTGACGCCGATCAGGTTGAACAGCAGGCAGCCGAACGCCACGAGCTGCACGATCGTCGATGCCCTGCCCTTCCATCCGGCCGTCGCCTTGGCGTGCAGATAGGCGGCGTAGGCCACCCAGGTGATGAAGGCCCACACCTCCTTGGGGTCCCAGCCCCAGTAGCGGCCCCACGCCCGGTCCGCCCACAGCGCGCCCGCGATGACGGCGAACGTCCACAGCGGGAACGCGAACACGATCGCCCGATGCGCCACCCGCTCCAGGTCCGCGCGGGACGGCAGGCGTGACGCGCCGTCGCCGCGCACCAGGTAGAGGATGCCGGACACCCCGGCCATCGTCATCAGGCCGGTGGCGATGATGGCGGCGCTGACGTGAATGGCGATCCAGTACGAGTCCAGCGCCGGCACCACCGGCCCCGCGACCGTGTAGAACACCTTGACCGCCAGCCCGAGGCCGAGCGCGGCGGTGACCATGACGAACGCGCCCATGAAGCGCACGTTGTGGCGAATCTGGGTGACGAGGAACGCGGTCACGGCGGCGAAGGAGATCGCGACTACGAACTCGTACATGTTGCCCCACGGCCACCGGTCCACGGCCAGGCCGCGGGTGACGAGGGCGCCGAAGTTGGCGGCCCAGCCGAGCCAGGCGAGCGCCAGAGCCACCGTGCCGGCCCGCGCGGGACCGTTCGGCCCGCCCGCCGCGTTCACGGCCTCCGTGCCCTTCTCAGCGGCCCCTGCCACAGCTCCCGCCGCCGCCCCTGCCGCGGCTTCTGAGGCCGCTTCCGGCGCCTTGGACGCCTCGGACGTGGCGGAGGACTCCCCGCCCGTCACGGCGGCTCCGACCGCGACCGGTTGCCTGGCCTCGACCGGCTCTCCAGCGGCGGCCCGGTCGGAACGGGCCCGGCCGAAGGCGAGATCGACGGCGAACCCGACCATGGCGAAGACGTAGAGCAAGACGGCTGCGACGACGAACAGGTCGCTCAGCTCGGCTAGCTGCTCAGCGGACATCCTTGTCTCCTGCTGCTGATAGAACCTTGACGATCTCGGCGAACTCCTCGGCGAAGCCCGTCGCGGACCCTTCCGTACGGGTCAGGCCGCCCACCTCGACCCGGCCGCCCGCGATCCGGACGAACACCCGGCGGCGGCGGATCATGAGCGAGAGCGCGATGGCGACGACGGCCGTGCCGGCCGCGATCAGCGCGGGCATGCGGCCGGGGTCGTAGGCCGTCTGGAGCGTGATCCACTCCTTGACGCCGGTGAACTCGAGCTTGCCCAGCCCGCCGGGCAGGTCCACCGACTGCCCCACGGCCAGCGGCTTGGGCGTGTTGGAGCCCATGAACAGCCGGTTGAGCTTCTTCAGCACCTCGGGCTCGGCCAGCTCGTAGACCGACTGCGGCTTGCCCGAGCGTACGCCCAGATCGCCGGAGAAGGCGCCGAGCACCTGCACCTCGGGGTTGAGCTCGCCGGGGAAGGCCGAGGCGTGGTTGCCGTCGGTCAGCGGCACGCTGGTCGGCAGGAAGCGCAGCAGGAACCCGAGCTGCGACGGCCGCGCGTCGGGCACCTTGACCACGCAACCCGAGGTCATCGTGGCCTTCTCCTCGATCAGGCAGGCCACGGGCCCTTCGAAGGCCACCTGCCCCTTGCCGTCGGTCACCCGGAACACGGGCGCGTAGCCGTTGCCGATCAGGTATGTCTGCGTGCCGTCGATCTCCAGCGGATCGTTGACCTTGAGGTCGTAGTCGCGGGCCGGCGCCTGCGGCGAGTCGTTGACCTTGAGGTGGGCGGTGTAGTCGAGCACCTGCCCACGCTTGTCGCCGGTGACCTGGTAGGCCACCTTGAGGTCCTGGAGCTGGAAGGAGAACGGCTCCAGCGACTCCGCCGAGACCTGGCTGCCCGGGAAGAACCGGTCGTAGGCGGCCACGGTGTTGGCGAAGCCGTCGCCCTCGACGACCAGCACGTTGCCCCGGTAGCCGTAGAGCGAGCCGGCCCCGATGGCGAGCAGGATGCCGAGCAGGGCGACGTGGAAGAGCAGGTTGCCGGTCTCGCGCAGATAGCCCTTCTCGGCCGACACCCAGCCGTCGCCCGTCACTACGCGGAAGCGCAGCCGGCGCAGCCGCCGCGCGGCCTGCTCGACCCCGGCCCTGTCGTCCAGGCCGGTCTCGAACGAGGCGGTGTGGGGCAGCCTGGACAGGTTCTTCGGCGCGGCGGGCGGCTTGCGGCGCAGTTCGCGCGCGTAGGTCGTGACCCGCGGGACGACGCAGCCGATCAGCGAGGTGAACAGCAGCAGGTAGATGGCGGCGAACCAGACCGAGGTGAAGACCTCGAAGAGCTGGAACCGGTCGTACCACGCGGCCAGCGTCGGGCTCTGCTCGTAGAGCCGGGCGACCTTGTCGGGCTCGACGCCGCGCTGCGGCACCAGCGAGCCGGGCACCGAGCCGAGCGCGAGCAGGAACAGCAGGATGAGGGCCGTCTTCATCGAGGTGAGCGTGCGCCACACCCAGCGCGCCCAGGCCACGGCCCCGAACGAGGCCCGCTCGGGCGCCCGCTTGCGCTCCAGCTCGTCGACGCTCATCAGATCACCGGCTCGAACGCGCCGATCAGACCCTGCATGGCCGCGATCATCTCTCCCCAGAGCCCGGTCACGAGCAGCACGCCGACGGCCACCATCATGCCGCCGCCGACCCTGGTGATCAGGCGCGAGTGCTTGCGGATGGCCCGGAACGTGCGCAGGGCCCGGCTGTAGGCCAGCGCCGCGCCCACGAAGGGCAGGCCGAGGCCCAGGGCGTACGCCACGGCCAGGAGTGCGCCGCGTCCTGCGCTGCCCTCGTTGATCCCGAGCGTCAGCACGACGGCCAGTGTCGGCCCGATGCACGGCGTCCATCCGAGCCCGAACACCACCCCGAGCAGCGGCGCGCCCGCCAGCCCCGCGGCGGGCAGGCGGTGGATGCGCACGTCGCGCATCAGGCCGGGCAGCACGCCGAGGAAGGCGAGCCCGAGGCCGATGGTGAGCACACCGAGCACCCTGGTGATGAGCTCCGCGTTGCCCAGCAGGACGGACCCGAGCCCGCCGAACAGCGCCCCGCTGAGCACGAACACCAGCCCGAACCCGGCCACGAACAGCGCCGTCCCCAGCACCAGCCGCCCCCGCTTGGGGTCGGCGCTCATGCCGGTCACGTAGGACAGGTAGCCGGGCACCAGCGGCAGCACGCATGGCGACAGGAACGACACCACGCCCGCCAGCACCGCGATGGGCACGGCCAGGAGCAGCGAGCCCGAGGCGACGACGTCACTCATCGCGCACCTTGGTCACCGCGTTCATCAGATCGGTGTATTTGACCGCGCCCAGCGCCCTGGCCGCGATCCTGCCCTGCTTGTCGATGATCAGCGTGGACGGGATCGCCGCGGGCGGCACCGTGCCCTGGAAGGCCAGCGCCACCTTGCCCGGCTGGTCGAAGATGTGGGGGTAGCCGGTCTGCTCGGTGCGCTCGAACGCCTTCGCGTCGGCCTGGCGGTCCTTGAAGTCGACGCCGAGGAACTCGACGCCGCCGGCCTTGGTCTTGGCCGCGACCTCCTTGAGCACCGGCGCCTCGGCCCGGCACGGGCCGCACCAGGACGCCCAGAAGTTGAGCACCACGACCTTGCCCTTGTGCGCGGCCAGCGAGGCGGTGGCGCCGTCGAGGGTCGGCCCCTCGATCGCGGGCGCGGCCTTGCGCTCGCTCGTCTCGAACACCTGCATCTTCCCGTCGCCCGGGACGAACCGGGTGTCACCGGCCTGGGGCTGCCCACCCTGGGAGCCCGCGCAGCCGGCGGCCAGAACGGCCAGGAGAAGGAGGGAGAGGGACTTGGCGGGCACGGAGGAAGATCTCCTTGTACTACAACCGGTAGAGCTTGCAACTCTACCGGTGCGCCCTTCTGCCCCGGACATCAGGCCCCGGGGACGGTGGGTCCCGTCTCCAGGCCCCCGGCCGGCTCGCTGTAACCGATGCTGACCAGACGATCGCCGTCGAACGTGAGCGTCGTGAGGCTGGCCAGCGCGCACTGCCGGCGGCGGGGGTCGTGCCACAGCCTGCGGCCCTCCGCGGCCGACCTGATCGCCCAGATCGGGAGCTGGTGGCTGACCAGCACCGCCTCGTGGCCGCGCGCCGCCGCCCGCGCCTCGTCGATGATCGACTTCATCCGCCGGACGATGACCGGATAGGGCTCGCCCCAGGACGGACGCATCGGATTCCAGAAATATCGGTAGTTGCGCGGGTTACGCAGCACGGCCAGCCCCTGGCCCAGAACCCGGCCCTCCAGCAGGTTGCCCGCCTCGATCAGGCGCTCGTCCTGGACGACGTCGATGCCGAGTTTCGCGGCGAGCGGAGCCGCCGTCTCCCGCGCGCGCTCCAGCGGCGAGCTGTAGACGGCGACGATGTCACGGCCGCCGACCGCCTTGGCGACCGTCTCGGCCATGAGGTGACCTGTCTCCGACAGGTGGTAGCCCGGCAGCCTGCCGTAGAGGACGCCTGCGGGGTTGTGCACCTCACCGTGGCGCAGCAGGTGGACGACGGTGGTTTCAGCCATGGTGGGCACAGCCTATCCGCTCGGCCGCGCCGCGCCGCCAGGGCCCACGTGGCGCGCGGGGTAAAGTCGGGCCGGAAGGGAGCCTCCCCACGCCGGCCCGCGGGCGTGCGTCGTACAGGCCGGAAGGAGCCTTCCGGGTCAGCCCGTGGGCGTCCGTCGTACAGTCAGGCCGGAAGGAGCCTCCCGCGTGAGCCCATGGGCATTCGTCCTCGTCCTGACCGCCGCCGTCTCCCACGCCACCTGGAATCTGCTGAGCAAACGGGCCGCCCTGGCCGACGGGCCGGTCTTCCTCTGGCTCGTCGCCGTCTCGGCGGCCGTCGTCTGGAGCCCGCTGTTCGCCGGGTTCCTGCTGGTCACGGGCACTCCGGTCACCTGGAAGGACCTCGCGGTGGCAGGCGGCAGCACGATGCTCCACCTCGGCTACTTCGTGCTGCTCCAGCGCGGGTACGGCCGTAGCGACCTGTCGCTCGTCTACCCGGTCGCCCGGGGCACGGGTCCGATGCTGGCCTGCCTGGTCGCGGTGCTGTTCCTGGGCGAACGCCCGTCGGCCGCCAACATCGCCGGGATCGTGCTGATCGGGGCCGGGGTGTTCCTGATGGGCGGCGGGCACGCGGAGCTCAAAGGGCTGGTTCCCGGGCTGGTCGTGGGGGTGTTCATCGCCGCGTACACGGTGTGGGACTCACGGGTGGTGAGCGCGTTCGCGGTGGCGCCGATCATGCTGAACTACCTCGGCGAGGTGCTGCGGGCACTGGCGCTCACGCCCCTCGTGCTCGGCGCCCGGCGGGCCCTGATCCGGCCGGTCTGGCGGGAGCACCGGTACCGGGTGATGGGGGCGGCCGTGCTGATCTTCGTGTCGTACCTGCTGATCCTGTTCGCGTTCACGATGGCGCCGGTCAGCGTGGTGGCGCCGACCCGGGAGGTCAGCGTGCTGATCGCGGTCCTGCTCGGGGGACGGCTGCTGGCCGAGGGCGACGTACGGCGCCGGTTGATGGCGGCGGCCGTCATCCTCGGCGGCGTCGTGGCGATCGCCCTGAGCTGATCCGCGCTGAGCCGATCCGCGCTGAGCCGACCTGTTGGAGGCCGCCGCGCCCTGAGCCGGCTCGCGGGTGGTCGTCAGGTGACGGCCCAGGCGTTCTCCTGCTGTTTGCTGGCCTCGACCAGCGCGTCGACCATGGCGCGGATCGCGGGGCGGCGGGCCGCGTCCTGGCGCCAGATCGCGTAGATGCGCCGGGACTGGCGCGGCAGGAGCGGGACGAGCCGGGCGCCGTCGGGCACGCAGTCACGGCCGAGCCGCGGCACGATCGCGCATCCCAGGCCCGCCGCCACCAGCGCGAGCTGGGTCGGGTACTCGTCGGCCATGCACGAGATCTCCGGCTCCAGCGAGGCGCTGCGCAGCGTGTAGACCAGCCAGTCGTGACAGACCGTGCCGGGGGCGCCGCTGATCCACTGCTCGCCGCTCAGCGCGGCCAGCTCGACCTCGCGCCGATCGGCCAGCGGATGCGCGGCCGGGATGGCCACGTCGGCCACGTCGTCCAGCAGCGTCGCCTTGGACAGGCCCTCGGGGATGGCCATGGGCCGGTTGAGCCAGTCCTGGATCACACCCAGGTCCAGCTCGCCCCTGGCCACCTCGCGCACCACCCGCTCGGGATCGCGCTCGCTGAGCTGCACCTGCAGATCGGGATGGCGGCCCCTGAGCGAGACGAGCGCGCCCGGCATGAGCCCGCGCGCGGCGGTGGGGAAGGCGGCGATGTTGAGCCGGCCGACGACCTCGCCGCGCAGCGCCTCGAAGTCGGCCTCGGCGGTCTCGACCAGGGCGAGGATGCGCTCGGCGTGCTCGGCGAGCAGCCCGGCCGCGTCGGTCAGGCGCACGCCGCGCCCGTTGCGCTCCATCAGCCTGGCGCCGGTCTCGCGCTCCAGCTTGGCGATCTGCTGCGACACCGCCGACGGCGTGACCATGAGAGCGTCCGCGGCGGCCCCGACAGAACCGTAGACGTGGACTGCGTGAAGTGCCTTCAACCGGTTCAAGTCCAACATGTAAGCCAGCCTAAACGGTTTAGCGTAGAAAGTCTCGCTTGTCGTTGAATGTGTAGCAGATGAAAATAGATGCATGAGAATCCTGAAGACGAAGAAGCAGCAGACCGGTTCCGTCTCCTACCTCAAGGTGCTCGCCGAGCAGGCCCGCGACCAGCGGATCCGGTATCAGAAGCCCGCTCGCTGAGCTCGCTGAGTGAGCCCCCGCCACCTCGCCCTCGCCGTCGGCCTCGCGGCCGTCTGGGGCTTCAACTTCGTGGTCATGCAGGTCGGCCTGCGGTACTTCCCGCCCCTGCTGTACGCCGGCGTCCGCTTCGCCATGGCCGCGTTCCCCGCCCTGCTCTTCGTGGGCCGGCCGGGAGTCCCGTGGCGCTGGGTCGCCGGGGTGGCGGCCACCCTGGGAGTCGGCCAGTTCGGGCTCCTGCTCGTGGGAATGCGAGCGGGCATGCCGGCCGGCCTGACCTCCCTCGTCCTGCAGATGCAGGCGCTGTTCACCGTGCTGTTCGCGGTGACGCTGCTCGGTGAGCGGCTCACCGCCCGGCGCGTGCTCGGGCTGGCCGTCGCGTTCTGCGGGCTGGCCCTGGTCGCGTTCGACTTCGGCGTCGCCGGCCCGCTGGGCGCCTTCGCCCTGTGCGTGGCCGCCGCCGCGGCTTGGGGGCTGGGCAACGTCGTCCAGCGCCGCGCCGCACCGCCCGACTCCCTGCGCTTCATGGTCTGGGTGAGCGCCTTCTCCGCGCCGCCTCTCCTGCTCCTGTCGGTGCTGGTGGAAGGGGCGCCGGTGCTGAGCACCGCCATGGAGGGCTGGCTCTCCCTCCTGTATGTGGCCTTCGTCTCGACCCTGGGCGGCTTCGGCGTCTGGGGCTGGCTGCTGCGGCGTTACGACGCCTCGACCGTGGCGCCGTACACGCTCCTCGTGCCCGTCTTCGGCATGTCGTCGGCCGCCCTCGTGACCGGCGAGGCGCTGTCCTGGCCCAAACTGCTGGCCGCCGCGCTCATCGTCTCCGGCGTCCTCTACGCCGGCACCAGACCCCGCCGCCCAGCGTCCGTCGAGCCCGCGGCCACGCCCTCGTAGACCCCGCACTCGCCGAGCCCGCGGCCACGCCCTCATAGCCCCACACCCACTGAGCCGACCACGCGCTCGCCGGCCCGTGCGCCCGCCTGACCGATCCCAGGTCCCGCTGTCCTATCGGCCGCGACTCCCCTGGTCGCGGCCTTCCCTGTCTCGTCGGGTCAGAGGACGGCGGCGGCCGCCTTGGCGGCGGCGGGCAGGGCCTCGGCGATGCGGCCGAGCGCCTCGTCGTCGTGGGAGGCCGACAGGAACCATGCCTCATAGGCCGACGGCGGCAGGTAGACGCCCTGGTCGAGCATCGCGTGGAAGAAGGCCGTGAACGCCGCGGTGTCCTGTGTCTTGGCCTCGGCGAAGTTCGTCACCTCCGCGTCCGTGAAGAAGATCGAGAACAGGCTGCCAGCCCGCTGCAGCCGGTGCGGCACCCCGGCGGCCGACAGCGCCTCGGAGGCGGCCTGCCCGACCTTCAGCGCCGCGTCGTCCACCCGCGCGTACGCCTCCGCGTCGAGGGCGCGCAGCGTCGCCAGGCCCGCCGCGCAGGCCAGCGGGTTGCCCGACAGCGTGCCCGCCTGGTAGACGGGGCCCTCGGGCGCGAGGTGGCCCATGATGTCGGCCCGGCCGCCGAACGCCGCCGCCGGCAGCCCGCCGCCCATGACCTTGCCGAACGTCATCAGGTCGGCGTCGACGGGGTCGAGGCCGTACCAGCCGGCCGCCGAGACGCGGAAGCCCGTCAGCACCTCGTCCACGACGAGCAGCGCGCCGCCCGCCGTGCACAACTCGCGCAGGCGCGCGTTGAACCCGTCGCGCGGCGGGACGACGCCCATGTTGGCCGGGCACGCCTCGGTGATGACGCAGGCGATCTCGGCCGACGCGAACGCCGCCTCGACGGCCTCGACGTCGTTGTACGGCAGCACGATCGTGTCAGCGGCCGACGCCCCCGTCACGCCGGGGGTGTCGGGCAGCCCGAACGTGGCGACGCCGGAGCCGGCCGCGGCCAGCAGCGCGTCGACGTGGCCGTGGTAGCACCCGGCGAACTTGATCACCTTGGATCGCCCGGTGAAGCCCCTGGCCAGCCGGACCGCGCTCATCGTCGCCTCGGTGCCGGAGCTGACCAGCCGCACCTTCTCGACCGGCGCGACCCGCTCGACGATCGCCTCGGCCAGCTCGACCTCGCCCTGCGTGGCCGTGCCGTAGGAGAACCCGCCGGCCACCGCGCCGGAGACGGCCTCGACGACGGCGGGATGGCGGTGGCCGAGGATCATCGGGCCCCACGAGCAGACCAGGTCGACGTAGCGGTTGCCGTCGACGTCGGTGATGTAGGGGCCCTGCCCCGAGGCCATGAAGCGGGGCGTGCCGCCCACCGCGCCGAACGCGCGCACCGGGGAGTTGACGCCGCCGGGGACGATCTGGCGGGCGCGGGCGAACAGGTCGTCGGACTTCTGTGTACGGCTCACCGATCCAGGTTAGCCGCGTCGCTCAGTCGGCCAGCCACTCCAGCAGGAGCAGCGGGTCGGGCAGGGGGCGCCCGTCGGGGGCGCGCAGCCAGGTGACGCTCTGGCCGCCGGGCAGCGTCGAGGGCGGGGCCACGACGTAGCTGTCGCGGCAGTGCCAGCGCAGCCCAGGCGTGTCGTCGATGGTCGCGGGGTCGCAGTCGAGGTGGCACGACCACCACTCGTCCTCGTCCTCCGGATTGCCCCTCGTGGCCACGTAGAACAAGACCCGGTCGCCGTTGGCGGCGACCGGGCCTGGGTGGGCGCCGGCGGCGTCGATCCGGGTGAGGGCCGACAGTCCGGCGGCGAGCGGTACGTCGAAGACGTCGAACACGCGCCCCGTGGGCAGAATCACACCGGCCTCGGGCTCGGCCTGCCACCAGCGCGTGAGCAGGGCCGGGTCGGTCGTGGCCTGCAGATGCCAGGCGGGCGACAGCGGATGGGCGCCCGGGTCGGGACAGCCGACCCGGTCACAGGAGCAGGCACGCGGCCCGGTGCGCAGCGGGTAGGCGCCGGGCACGACGGGCCAGCCCAGGGCGGCGTATTCGAGCACGGCGTCGATGCGTGTCGGCCGCGCGCGTTTTTTGGTACGCCGAGCCAGTGGTACCCCCACCATGGTGTCTCCCGTCGCCTCACAGTGCCTGAGGAGGTCCCGGACCCCGGGCTGTACGCACACGCGGGACACACCAGCACTGGTCCATCAACTCTAACCCACGGGCCCCAGGAGTTGACGGGAAACCCCTTGGTTAGAGCCCTCGTGCCACTTCCACGGCCCAGTAGGTGAGGATCAGGTCGGCACCGGCGCGCTTGATCGCGATCAGCGACTCGTGGATCATCCGGTCCCGGTCGACCCAGCCGTTGGCCGCCGCGGCCTCGATCATCGCGTATTCGCCGCTCACCTGGTAGGCGGCCACGGGCACGTCGACCTCGGCGCGGACGTGGGTGATGACGTCGAGGTAGGCCCCCGCCGGCTTGACCATGACGGCGTCGGCGCCTTCCGCCAGGTCGAGCCGGACCTCGCGCAGCGCCTCGTCCTGCGGGCCCGCGGGGTCCTGCTGGTGGGTACTGCGGTCGCCGAACTGCGGCGCGCACTCGGCGGCCTCGCGGAACGGCCCGTACAAGGCGGAGGAGTATTTGATGGAGTAGGCCAGGATCGGGACGCCGGAGTGACCGGCCGCGTCGAGCGCCGTGCGGATCGCGCCGACCTGGCCGTCCATCATCCCGCTCGGCGCCACCATGTGGGCCCCGGCCTCGGCCTGGGCGACCGCGACGGAGGCGTAACGCTCAAGGGTGGCGTCGTTGTCGACGTCGCCCGACGGGGTGAGGATGCCGCAGTGGCCGTGGTCGGTGACCTCGTCGAGGCAGGTGTCGGCCATCACCACGAGAGCGTCGCCGACCTCGGCGTTCACGTCGCGCAGCGCCTGCTGCAGGATGCCGTCGGGGTCGTCGCCGGCCGAGCCGCGGGCGTCCTTCACGGCGGGGATGCCGAACAGGATCAGCCCGCCCACGCCGGCCTCGGCGGCCTCGTGGGCGGCCTTGCGCAGCGAGTCGCGTGTGTGCTGGAACACGCCCGGCATCGAGGCCACCGGCTGCGGCTCGGTGAGCCCTTCCTTGACGAACATGGGCAGGATCAGATCGGCGGCGTGCAGCCGGGTGCCCTGGACCAGGCGGCGCATGGCCGGGCCGCGGCGCAGCCTGCGGGGACGGGCGACGGGGAACTGCGCGGCACTCATTTGGCTCTCCTCCTGGCGCCACGGCGGTTTTGCGAGGGCCGGCGCGGGGTGTCGCCCGCGGCCAGTGCCGCCTGACGCTGCTTGGCCCCGAACTCGGCCACGGCGGCGGCCAAGGCGGAGGCGGACGGTGTGTCGGCCATGACGTCGACGCGGAGCCCGAACTCCTCGGCGGTCTTGGCCGTCTGCGGTCCGATGACCGCGATCACGGTGACGTTGTGCGGCTTGCCGGCGATGCCGACGAGGTTGCGCACGGTGGACGAGGACGTGAAGAGCACGGCGTCGAAGCCGCCGCCCTTGATGGCCTCGCGGATGGGCGCGGGCGGCGGCGCGGCCCGCACGGTGCGGTACGCGGTGACGTCGTCGCACTCCCAGCCCAGCTCGGTGAGCCCGGCCACGAGCGTGTCGGTGGAGATGTCGGCGCGCGGCAGCAGCACCCGGTTGATCGGGTCGAGCATCGAGTCGTAGGGCGGCCACTCGGCCACGAGCCCTTCGGACGACTGCTCGCCGGAGGGCAGCAGGTCGGGCTTGACCCCGAACTCGACCAGGGCGCGCGCGGTCGCGTCGCCCACGGCCGCCACCTTGAGCCCGGCGAAGGCGCGGGCGTCGAGGCCGTATTCCTCGAACTTCTCGCGTACGGCCTTGACCGCGTTGGCGCTGGTGAAGGCCACCCACTCGTAGCGGCCCGTGACCAGGCCCTTGATCGCGCGGTCCATCTGCTGCGGCGTGCGCGGCGGCTCGACCGAGATGGTCGGCACCTCCTCGGGCACCGCGCCGTAGGCGACGAGCTGCTCGGAGAGGCTGCGCGACTGCTCCTTCGTACGGGGCACCAGCACCCGCCAGCCGAACAGCGGCTTGGTCTCGAACCACGAGAGCTTGTCACGCAGCCCGACGGCCTCGCCGACCACGATCAGCGCGGGCTCGGTGAAGCCGGCGTGCTTGAGGTCGGCCTGGAGCCGGCCGAGCGTGGACACGACGGTGTACTGCTCGGTGGTGGTGCCGCCGCCGCTGACCGCGACGGGCGTGGTGTCGGGCTTGCCGCCCGCGATCAGCGCCTTGCCGATCGGCACGGCGTCGCCGATGCCGTTGTAGATGACCAGCGTGCCGCGGCAGGCGGCGTGGACGGCCCAGTCCTGTTCCTGGGCGGCGTCGACGATCCTGAACTCGGGCACGGCGCTGGCCGCCGGGATGCCGGCGTAGGTGAGCACGGCGGTCGCGGGCGGCACGCCGGGCACGATCTCGAAGTCGACCTCCGCCGCGGCGCAGGCCGCGACCTCCTCGGTGATCGAGGAGAACAGCATCGGGTCGCCCGCGCACAGGCGCACCACGAGCTGCCCGCGGGCGGCACGCTTGACGAAGTCGCGCTCGGCGATCTCGACGCCTTCACGGCAGTGGCGCAGCAGCGGGCTTTGCGTTTCGTCGTCGAGCACCACCGCGTCGGCCTTGCCGAGCAGCTCGGCGGCGCGGAGCGTGAGCAGGTTGGGATCGCCGGGACCCGCGCCCACGAACGCGACGAAACCGGAGGTCGGACTATCGGAGCTCAATGGGATTGCTCCCCCATCAATCTGTCGGCCCCTTCGGCGATCATCTCGGCCGCTAGGAGGCGGCCCAGTTTCGCAGCCTCCGAAGGAGAGCCGGCGGCGGACTTGCGGACCGCTTCGCGGCCGTCGATGGAGACGACCACAGCGGTCAGGTTCAGAGTGTGCCCGTCATCGGCCGCGAAAGCACCCACCGGGGCGGAACACCCGGCCTCCAGCGCGTTCAGCACGGCACGCTCGGCGATCACCGCGGAGCGGGTGGACGGGTCGTCGAGCACGCGCAGGAACTCGATCAGGTCGGCGCGGTCGGCGCGGCACTCGACGGCCAGCGCCCCCTGGCCGGGGGCGGGCAGCAGCTCCTCGGTCTCGAAGATCTGCGCGATCTCGTGGCTGCGGCCGATCCGCTCCAGGCCGGCCGCGGCGAGCACGACGGCGTCGAGCTCGCCCGAGGTGACCTTGCCGATGCGGGTGTCGGCGTTGCCGCGGATCGGGACGTATTCCAGGTCGGGGCGGAGCGCGCTGAGCATGGCCACCCGGCGCGGCGAGCCGGTGCCGACCCTGGCGCCCGGCGCGAGGTCGGCGAACTTGTGCGTGCCGACCAGCGCGTCACGGTGGTCGTGGCGGGCGGGGATGGCGGCCAGCACGAAGCGCGGGTCCTGCGTGGTCGGCAGGTCCTTCAGCGAGTGGACGGCGAAGTCGACCTCGTCCTCGATCAGCTTGTCGCGCAGCGCGTTGACGAACACGCCGGTGCCGCCGAGCTGGGCCAGGTGCGCCTTGGTGACGTCGCCGAAGGTCGTGACGCCGACCAGCTCGATCGCGCGCCCGGTGCGCCGGGTGTAGGCGTCGGCCACCATGCCGGACTGCGTGGTCGCCATGAGGCTGCGGCGGGTGCCGAGCCGCAGCGTGCCCGCACGGGTCGTCACAGCTCCACCTCCCTCACGGCCTCGGGCATCTTCGGATCCAGGTCGAACAACTCGCGCAGGGCTTCGGCATAATGATCGCCCCCTGGGCAGGTGGCGAGCTGCTTGACACGCACAGTCGGCTCGTGGAGCAGCTTGTCCACCACCCGCTGCACGGTCATGGCGACCTCGTCGCGCGCCCGCTCGTCGAGCTCGGGCACGCGCATGAGGAGCCGGCCCAGCTCCGACTCGACCACGCCCGCGGCCTTGCTGCGCAGCGCCACCACGGTCGGGGTGACCTGCGCCGCCCGCTCGGCGTCGAGGTAGGCGCGCAGCTCGCCGGCCACGAGGTCGCGTACGGTGCGTACGGCGTCGCCCTCGGCGGAGCCGATGCCGGACTCCTGGATCGTCTCCAGGTCCACCAGCGTGACGCCGGGCACCTCGCGTACGGCGGGGTCGATGTCGTGCGGCAGCGCCAGGTCGAGCAGGAACGCGGGCCCGCTCAGCATGGCGGGGGTGACGACGTGGCGGCCGGCGCCGGTGCAGGTGATGACGATGTCGGCGTCGGCCAGCTCGCCGGCCACGGCGCCGAACCCGACCGCCCGCCCGCCGACGGACTCCGCCAGCCGGGCCCCGCGCTCGAAGGTGCGGTTGGCCACGGTGATGTCGGTGACGCCCGCGCGGGCGAGCGTGACGGCGGCCAGGGAGCTCATGGAGCCGGCCCCCACCACCAGGGCGCGCCGCCCGGTCAGGTCGCCGGCCAGGGCGAGCCCGGCGGAGACGAGCGAGGCGCCGTGCTTGTCGATGCCGGTCTCGTGGTGGGCCCGCTTGCCGACCCGCAGTGCCTGCTGGACCAGCTCGTTGAGGGTGGCGCCGACGGTGCCCTGCCGCTGGGCCAGCTTGAGCGCCTGGCGGACCTGGCCGAGGATCTGGCCCTCGCCGACGACCATGGAGTCGAGCCCGCACACGACGGAGAACAGGTGCTCGACGGCCCGCTCCTCGTAGTGCACGAAGAAGTGCGGCCGCAGCTCCTCGACGGGCACGCCGGAGTGGACGCTCAGCAGGTCGGTGATGGCGGTGACGGCGGCGTGGAAGCGGTCGGCGGTGACCAGCACCTCGACCCGGTTGCAGGTCGAGATCACCATGGCCTCGGCGACGCAGGAGTCCTGTCGTACGTCGTGCAGGAGCTTGACCAGCGCCTCACCGGTCATCGAGACGCGCTCCAGCAGTGCCACCGGCGCGGTCCGGTGACTGAGTCCTACAGCCAGAACACTCATTGACCGTCCATCGCCATGAGTGGCCCCCCAGCCTTGCGTTGCTCGTGGAACGCGAGAATCTGCAGTTCGATTGATAGGTCGACTTTACGGACATCGACACTGTCCGGCACGGAAAGTACAACAGGGGCGAAGTTCAGGATGCTGGTGACGCCCGCGCCGATCACGCGGTCGCAGACCGCCTGCGCCGCTGCCGCCGGTGTCGCCAGAACCACGATCGAGACTCCGCGCCGCCCGATCACGGCTTCCAGTTCGTCGATGTGCTCCACATTCAACCCCGCGATGGTGTCGCCCACCACTTCGGGGTCGGCGTCCACGAGCGCCGCGACCCGGAAGCCCCTGGAGACGAAACCGCCGTAGTTGGCCAGCGCGCGGCCGAGGTTACCGACTCCGACGATCGCTACCGCCCAGTCCTGGGTCAGTCCGAGCTCGCGGGAGATCTGGTAGACGAGGTATTCGACGTCATATCCTACGCCCCGCGTGCCGTAGGAGCCCAGGTGTGACAGATCCTTGCGCAATTTGGCCGAGTTGACCCCTGCGGCGACGGCCAGGTCTTCCGAGCTGACGGTCGCGATCCCCCGCTCCGCCATCCCGTGCAGCGCCCGAAGGTACAACGGGAGCCGGGCCACCGTGGCTTCGGGGATGCCGCGGTCGCGGGGCTGGGACGGGCTCTTCACGTGCCGGTGCTCCAGGGAACGGGCGGCTTGGGGACCGCGTGATAGGAATCGAACCGTCTTTCAGGTTAATCCCTTTGTGAACCGATGCACAAAGTCGGCGGCGGTACGGTTGCTCCATGCATCGCATCACCTTGCTCGGCAAGCCCGGGTGTCACTTGTGTGACGACGCGCGCGAGGTCATCGCCAGGGTCGCGGGCGAGCTGGGCGTGCCGTGGGAGGAGGTCAGCATCGAGTCGTCGGCGGAGCTGACCGAGAAATACTGGGAGATGATCCCGGTGACGCTGATCGACGGGGTCCAGCACGACTTCTGGCGGGTCGACGAGGCCAGGCTGAGGGCCGCGCTCGCAACGTGACGGCGGCGCGAACGGGAGCGTGACGGCCGGGGAGACGGGAGGCCACGTCCGAGACGTGACGGCCGGCGGAACGAGGGCCGCGGTCAGTACGGGACGGTGGGCAGCGGCACCACCTTGGCGGCGTTGACGTCGAGCTCGATGACGTTGGTGGCCAGCACCATCGTCTGCCGCTCGTTGACGAACCGCTCCACGTGCGGCTGGCGCTGGTGATCGCGGTAGGCGACCTCGTCGCGGTAGAGCTCGTAGACGATGCGCTGCAGCGGCGCCGACTTCACCGCGTGGCAGGCGTACACGAGCGTGTCCGGCTCGCCCCTGCGCACGGCCTCGACGGTCGCCTCGGCCAGCCGGTCGAACGCGTCTCCCGCCCCGTCCATGAGGGTGAAGACGGTGAGCAGGCCGTAGATGGTGGGCGAGAGCCGGCCGGAGCCGGGCTGCTGCGGGGCGGGGGTGAACACGTCGGCGCCGGGGAAGACCGCGCCGGTGCCGGGCGCCGACGGTGACAGGGTGTAGTCGGGCCGCTGGGGCGGCGCGCCGTTCATGATGTAGCCGGTCGAAGGCCCCGCGTCGGGCGGTGGCGCCATCCGCGCCGCGTAGTCGACCTCCTGGTCGCCCGCGCGATATTCGGCCACCAGATCCCCCAGACCCGACGCCCTGCGCGGCGGCGGGGGCGACATCTCGGCCGCCTGCATCGGCTCGGGCATGCCCCTGCGCCCGCCGCCGCCCGGCATCTCGTCGCGGAACATCGGGCGGTCGCCCTGCGGCTCGTCGCGGAACATGGGACGGTCGCCGGGCGTCATCTGGCGCTCGTCCAGCGGCATGGGGCGCTCGTCGCGCGGGGCGCGGTCGCCGCGCGGCATCCGTTCGTCACGCGGCACCCGTTCCTCGCGGCGCTGAGAGCGCTCCTCGCGGCGCGAGAGGCGCTCGTCGCCGTCGGGACCGAAGTCGTCCTCGTCGTCGTCCTCGTACGGCGCCAGCGGCCGCAGCACGGTGTACCAGACCGCCGCTCCCGCCACCGCCAGCAACGCCGTCGTGAACAGCGGCGGCACCGCGAACCGCATCGCGCCCACGAGCGCCAGCCCCGACGGCACGATGACCACGGTCGCGTGCAGGTTGTCGGTGTCGTACTCGTCGCCGTTGCGCCACTTGATCCCGGCCACCACCAGCATCGCCAGCATGAGGACCACGGCCACGGCGTGCACGGCGATCAGCAGGTAGCCGGGGAAGAGGTTCCAGTGGTTGGACGCGGCCGGCAGCGACCTGCCCATCTCCTCGTTCTTCAGCGGGTCCCACACCATGATGACCACGGTCACGAAGCTCAGCGCGATGCCCGCCAGCCACGCCAGGAACCTCGGCGGAGCCTTCTCCGACAGCAGCTGCACCAGCCCGACCGCCAGCCACAGCGGCGCCAGCAACGATCCCGTCACCTGATAGATGCGGAAAGTGACGCCGCCGAAGCCGATGAGGTAGCCGAGGCCGATCACGCCCAACGCGAGGCAGAGCGCCACGACTGCAACGGTCCAGGCGACAAGCCATCCCTCAGGGTCGTCGCGCAGCCGTTGGATCAGGGCACCGGCCGCGACGGCGGCCAGGAGCGCGCCGGCGAAAGCTATGACAGCAACGAGGATCTCCATGGTGACTCCAATGCTGCCGGACGATGCCTCCCAGCCGGTAGCCGAAGAGGGAACGGGTCGGTCCAACACGGTATCTGCCGATTACGCCTAGTCATGCCATCACGCTGTGGATTGTGGAATTTCCGGTTGATTTCTAGAGTGTTCGAGCACGCCGCACCCCTTACCCCTAGGGATACCGGATGCCTGACTCGTCGCCGTTCGCCGGGCTGCTCGCTCCAGCCGTCGCTGGACCTGCCCGGACGGGCGAGCTCGTCGTGCACGAAGATGTGCCCGACGACCTCCGCACGCTGGTGATGCACGCCAAGAACGGATGCACGCAATCCTTTGGCACGCTCTACGACCGCTACGTCGACCTCGTCTACCGCTACATCTACTTCCGGGTGGGGTCCCACCCGCTGGCGGAGGACCTCACCAGTGAGACCTTCCTGCGCGCGCTGCGCCGGATCGGCGACTTCACCTGGCAGGGCCGCGACTTCGGCGCCTGGCTCGTGACCATCGCGAGAAACCTGGTGACCGACCACTTCAAGTCGGGGCGCTACCGGCTGGAGGTCACCACGGGAGAGGTGATCGACGTCCCGCTCGACGGCTCCCACATCCCCGAGAACGCCGTGGTCACGGCCATCATCAACGACCGGGTGCTGCGTGCCGTACGCGATCTCAATCCCGAACAACAGGAGTGCGTCGTCCTGCGCTTCCTGCACGGCCTCTCGCTCGCGGAAACCGCGCTGATCATGGGGAAGAAGAGTGGAGCGATCAAAGCGCTGCAGTTCCGGGCCGTACGGTCGCTGGCCAGGGCTCTCAAGCACGACCTGGCGTAACCTACGCCGACCGCGCGTCGTTAGGCCATTGTCACGAGCGGGAAGGTCCGGGAGCCGGCATGAGTAGTGCGCGCAGGCGGCGGGAGCGCGTGCTCGATCACCTCACCGAACTCCAGGAGCTGCCGTTCGGCGCTCCCGAGCCGGCCTTCAAGGAACGCCTGCGGGCAGAGCTGCTGTCGCTCGCCCAGGAGGCGGACGAGCCCGTCGCCGAGCGCCCGCGCCGCAGCCGCCCCGCGCGGCGCCGCCCGCTGCTGTCGCAGCTCGCCGCCGTGGGGCTGGTGGCGGCGATGATGGTCTCCTCCTTCGCCACCTACCAGGCGGTGCCGGGCGACTCGCTCTACCCGCTCAAGCGCGCCGCCGAGACCACGCTCGTCCGGCTCAGCTCGGGCGCGGAACGCGGCGAGCGCGAGCTCGACTCGGCCAAGACCCGCGCCAAGGAGGTCGCCACCCTGCTCGGCTCCACCACCGCCGACGCCCCGCTGATCAACAAGACTCTGAAGGACATGGAGGACTCGACGCGCGCGGGCATCGAACGCCTCGAACGGACCGAGCCGCGCTCCCCGAAGATCAAGAAGTTCGCGCGGGATCAGCAGGAGGTCGTCGAACCCATGTTGGACCAGCTCGGAGAGGCCGACCTGGCCCGCGCGGAGGACTATCTCGACTACATCGAAGGTCTGGTCGCGCCCGAGTAGGTAAGTAAGCTGAAGCCCATGTGGCGGCTTATGCGACGACGACAGGAAGTGCAGCCCGAGGTCGCAGGCGAGGCCGCGGCGCAGGCGGCGGTCACGGTCGCGCCGATCACGCCGGTCGAGCCCGATCTGGAGGCCGCGGCCTTCTTCGACGTGGACAACACGATGATGCGCGGCGCCTCGATCTACCACTTCGCCAGAGGGCTGGCCACGCGCGGGCTGTTCACGACGTCCGACCTGTTCAAGTTCGCCGTGGGGCAGGCGGTGTTCCGGCTGCGCGGCAACGAGAATCCCGAGCACATCGCGGTGGCCAGGGAGACCGCGCTGGCGTTCGTGGCCGGGGCCAAGGTCGACGACGTCGTACGCCTCGGCGAGGAGATCTACGACGAGGTGATGGCCGACCGCATCTGGGGCGGCACCCGGCTGCTCGCCCAGAGCCACCTCGACGCCGGCCAGCGGGTCTGGCTGGTCACCGCCACCCCGGTCGAGCTGGCCAGGGTCATCGCGCAGCGGCTCGGCCTGACGGGCGCGCTCGGCACCGTCGCAGAGACCAGCAACGGCGTCTACACCGGGCGGCTGGTCGGCGACCTGCTCCACGGCCCCGCCAAGGCGGAGGCGGTGCGCGCGCTGGCCCGCAGGGAGGGGCTCGACCTGACGCGCTGCACCGCCTACAGCGACTCGGCCAACGACCTGCCGATGTTGTCCCTGGTCGGCGAGGCCGTGGCGATCAACCCCGACAGCGAGCTGCGCGAGCACGCCAGGAAGCACGACTGGCCGATCAGGGACTTCCGCACCGGGCGCAAGGCCACGATGACGGCGCTGCCCATCGCGGCCGGCGTGGGGGCGCTCGCGGGCGGGGTGGCGGCGGGCATCGCCCTGCGCCGCCACTACCGCGGCCGCACCTGAGACCGCGCCTGAGGCGCCCCTCCCCTGGGCACCCCATGAGTCTCCCGTCCGGAGAGACTCCGCTCCTGATCGAGCGACGCGTACAGCCTCCCCGCCCGGGCAGGCTCCGCTCCTACTTCAGCGACGCGAACAGCCTGCCCGCCTCCGGCTGCTTCCACTGCAGCCGGTTGCGGTCCTCAGGATGCTCGGCCGTGGGCACCACCGTGAGGCTGACCTCGGTCTCCGCGAGCTGGACGGCCAGCGCGTACATCTCCTCGACGGTGAGGTCCGTCTTCACCGTCCTGCGCACCACCCCGAGGAATTCCTGGAGCTTGCCCGGGATCGCGACGGCCGCCTGCGCCTTCTTCAGCAGCGCCATGACGACCGTGCGCTGCCGCTTGATCCTGGACAGGTCGGAGCCGTCGCCGGAGTAGCGCAGCCGCACGTACCCGAGGGCCTTCTCGCCGTCGAGCACCTGCTCGCCCGCGGGCAGCCGCAGCTTGGCCTTCGGCTCGTTCACGGGCTTCGGCACCTTGACGGTGACGCCGCCGAGCGCGTCCACCATGTCCTCGAACCCGGCGAAGTCCACCGCCATCGTGTGGCGCAGCGGCAGGCCGGTCAGCTTCTCCAGCGTCTTCTTGAGGCACGCGGCGCCGCCCTCGTCGTACAGCGCGTTGATCATGACGGTCCTGGCCGGGCCCGACGTGCACGGCGCGGCCCGCACCAGCGAGTCGCGCGGGACGCTGACCGCGGTGGCCCGGCTCCTGTCGGCCGGCACGTGGACGACGATGATGGTGTCGGCGCGCTGGCCCCCGTCCTGGCTCCGCGGGCCGTACTTCGCGTTGCCCTCGCCCTTGCGGGTGTCCGAGCCGATCAGCAGCACGTTCATGGCGCCGCTCACGTCCACCGCCTCGCCCCCTGCCAGTGGTCCCGCCAGGTGGCTCGGCGAGACGAGCACCGTGGGCACGGCGACCGCGCAGACGGTCGCGACCGCGACGAGGCCGGCCGTCCACCAGGCGTTCCAGCGGCGGCGGGGCCGCTCTTGCAGGTAGCGCGTGCGCTGGCGGACGAGCGTGGGCGGCGGCCCGTGCTCCAGCTCGGCCCCGAGGTCGCGGAGCAGCTTAAGGTCGTCCATCGTCACTCCTCCTCCATGGGGTTGGTGTCGCCGAGCGCGGCGCGTACTTTCCGCCTGCCCCGGTTGAGGCGGGAACGTACGGTTCCGACGGGGATACCGAGCGCCCGCGCGACCTCCTCGTACGTGAGATCGCCCCAGGCGATCAGCAGCAGCACGTCGCGGTCCTTGGCGGGCAGCGCGGCCAGGGCGCCGGCCAGCTCACCGCGGACGGCCTGGGCGCTCACCCCGGCCGCCACCCGGTCGGCGGGCGACTCCACCTCGGACTCGACGGGGGCGCGCAGGAGGGCCCGGTACCGCGTCGCCTCGGAGCGGTGGTGCCGGGCGATCAGCTTGGTCAGGATGCCGAACAGCCACGGCCTCGCGTCCGGGTAGGCCAGGTCGTAGCTCCTCCTCCTGGAGAAGGCGATCAGGAACGTCTCACCGACGAGGTCCTCGGCCGGCCCGGGGCCGAGGCGTTTGGAGACGTACCTGTAGAGCATGGCGGAGTAGCGGTCGAAGAGCTCGGCGAACGCCTCGGGGTCGGTCCACGAGGCGCTCACCAGCTCGGAGTCCACACCCCTGACGGCGGGTTGCGTGATCATCTCCGCCCTTCTGTGGGGGATCGGTCACGGATGTCTCTCCACAACCCGCCCAGCGGGTTCAGATCTCCTTGAGCTGGCCCCCGTCGATGACGAACTCGGCGCCGGCCGTGCCGCCGGAGCGGGGCGAGGCCAGCAGCGCGACCGCGTCGGCGATCTCCTGCGGGTGCACCAGCCGGCCGGTGGTCAGGTTCATCATCGCAGGGGCCACCTCCTTGATCACGCTGTCCCTGTCGGAGCCGACGAACCCGGCGAACACCTCGGCGGCGCCGCCGTCCTTGGTCCACCAGTCCGTCAGCACGGGACCCGGCGAGACGGTGTTGACCCGGATCCCGCGCGGCCCGAACTCCTCGGACAGGGACTTGCCGATCGCCAGCACGGCCGCCTTGGCGGCGCCGTAGTCGACGTTCATGGCGCTCGGCTGCCTGGCCATGGTGGAGGACAGGTTGACGATCGAGCCGCCGCCCCGCTCCAGCATCACCGGGAGCGCGGCGCGGATCATCCGGACGACCGCGAACAGGTTGAACTCGAACATCTCCCGCCAGTCGGCGTCGTCGGGCGTCAGGAACCCGGCCCGCGGCAGCGTCACCCCTGGCGGCGGGCCGCCGGCGTTGTTGACCAGGATGTCCACCCCGCCGAACTCCTCGACCGCGTGCGCGACGACCTGAGCGGGCGCCTGCGGGTCCATCAGGTCCACCGCGACGTGGCTCACCTTCGCGTCGGGGACGGTACGGGAGGCGGCGACCACGTGGGCGCCCTCGTCGGCCAGCGTGCGGGCGACGGCCAGGCCGATGCCCTTGGACGCGCCGGTGACGACGGCGACGCGGCCGGAAAGCTGCAGATCCATGGGGATTCTCCCTTTCGGTGTTCAGTCGATCGATCCGCAGAACACCGAAGGGGCCGCTCCGGTTGCGCCCCGGCCCGGCCGTCAGCCCCGGCCGGCTGTCAGAGGAAGGGCGGGAAGGCGTGGCCTCTGCGCAGCCGCAGCTCGTTGAGCAGCTGCTGGATGACCTCGCGTACGTGGTCGGTGAGGTTGAAGACCAGCATGGGGTCGTCGGCGGCCGACGGGTCGTACTCGTCGGTCCTGATCGGCTCGCCGAACTCGATCATCCACTTCGACGGCAGCGGCACCAGGCCGAGCGGCCCGAGCAGCGGGAAGAACGGGGTGATCGGCAGGTAGGGCAGGCCCAGAAGCCTGGCCACCGTCTTCAGATCGCCGATCTTGGGATAGATCTCCTCGGCCCCCACGATCGCGGTGGGCACGATGGGCACCCCGGCCCTGATGGCGGAGGCCACGAAGCCGCCGCGGCCGAAGCGCTGGAGCTTGTAGCGCTCGGAGAAGGGCTTGCCGACGCCCTTGAAGCCCTCGGGGAACACCCCGACCAGCTCGCCCTTGCGCAGCAGCCGGTCGGCGTCCTCGGGGCAGGCCAGCGTGTGGCCGGTCTTGCGGGCCAGGTGGCTGAGGAAGGGAAGCTGGTAGACCAGGTCGGCGCCGAGCAGCCGCAGCGCCCGGCCGGCCTCGTCGTGCAGGGCGACCTGGAGCATCAGCGCGTCCATCGGCAGCGTCCCCGAGTGGTTGGCGACGATCAGGGCGCCGCTGTCGTCGGGGATGTTCTTCAGCTCGACGGGCTCGACCCTGAACCAGTGGTTGTAGAGCGGCCTGATGAGCTCAAGGACGACCTTGTCGGTCAGCTCGGGGTCGTAGCCGAACTCGTCGACCTCGTAGTCGCCGGTCACGCGCCTGCGCAGGAAGGCCAGCAGCCTGGCCATGGGGTCGGGCTCCTCGAACGAGGGCGCCGCGCTGATGGGGATCACCCGGCCCTCCTCCTCCTGGGGAACGCTCAAGGCCAGGCACCTCCCAGCGGCCGCAGCTCGTGGGAGCGCAGGAAGTCGTCGAAGGCCGCGCCGGTGGTGAACTTGGGCTTCCAGCCCAGCTCGGCCTCCAGCCTGGCGGTGTCGACCGCGCGGCCGTGGCACAGCAGCCTGACCTGCTCGGGCGAGTATTCGACCAGGCCGACCCGGCGCACGGCTCCGCCGAGCACCCTGAAGGCGGACGAGGGCAGCGGCAGTGACGGCCGCCCCGCCCTGCGCGCGCACTGCGACAGCAGCAGCACGCCGGCCCCGGCCACGTTGAACGTGCCGGGGTGATGCTCGGTGGCCATCCGGCGCAACACCTCGACCGCGTCATCCTCATGGATGAACTGCAGCCGCGGGTCGAAGCCGAACACGCTCGGCAGCACCGGCTGGGTGAAGTAACGGGTCAGCGGCGAGTCGACGCCAGGGCCCATGAAGTTGGCGAAGCGCAGCAACGACACCGTCACGTCGGGACGGCGCCGCGCGAAACCCCGCACATAGCCCTCGACCTCGGCCGCGTCCTTGGCGTAACCGTGGACGGGGCCGTCGTGGGGCTCCAGATCCTCGGTGAACACCGCGGGATCGCGGGGCGACGAGCCGTAGACGGCGGTGGTGGAACGCACCACCACACGTCGCACGGTCGCCGACCGCTGGCACGCACCGAGCAACTGCATGGTGCCGATGACGTTGTGCTCCTTCATGGCGGCCCTGCCACCACTCCGCGAGGGAGCGCTGACGAGGCTCATGTGCACAACGGTGTCGATGTCCGCGGCCGCGATCACCTGAGCGATGTCGGGGCTGCGCAGATCCACCCGGACGAACTCCGTCCGGCCGAGGGAGCTGTCACCGTCCCGCGTCAGCGAGGGGGGCGGTACGGTGTCCACTCCGATGACACGGCTGATGTCCGGGTTTGCCGCCAGGGCACTCGCCACCCGGGCGCCTATGTGGCGCGAGACCCCGGTGACAAGCACGGTGTGGGTCATCAGCGCCTCGCAGCTGCGTCGGTTACTTCTTGTTGCGCCGCTGGATGCGCGTCTTCTTGAGCAGCTTGCGGTGCTTCTTCTTAGCCATCCGCTTGCGGCGCTTTTTGATCACAGAGCCCACGGGACCCCCAGGTACTGATAGCAAGTCTGAATCGATGTGCGAGCGCACACCGGCTCACAGACTACCGGCGATCCACGGTAGATCGCCCATCGGGGGGCGAGAGCCCGGTCGCATCAGCGGCAACCGGGCCTCTCCCGCGACAGCATTCACGACACGACCGGGCGTGTCGCTACATCAACCTGCCTCGATGTAGGCCTCCCGCAGATAGTCGTGTACCGCCTGCTCAGGCACCCTGAACGAGCGGCCGACTCTGATGGCCGGCAGCTCGCCGGAGTGGACGAGCCGGTACACCGTCATCTTGGACACCCTCATGACCGTCGCCACTTCTGCGACGGTCAGGAACTTCACCTCGCTGAGAGGTCTTTCGCCTGCAGCCATCGGACGCCTCTTCCGCACGTGTTTCCGGGTTATCCCCACTGGTGCCATTGCTCACGCACGTGTACTGCCGTCAGCGTAAGTCGGGACTCCGAGTGCGCAAACCCCCTATTTTCTCAGTTGCCGGAGCCGCCTGTCAGCCGAACCAGCAAAAACGCTGGCCAGCAGCCCGGCCGAGCACCTCACTCGGACGTTGGAACTGTCCAAGTTGCCACACATAAGAGTCGCCGGAGCCCTGTCAAAAGTTGGCAAAGGGACAGCGAGCCTCTTGGAATGCAGGCGCGAAAAGACGGTATGGGGATGACCGAATTAGACGGGAAGGGCTTGTGAGACTCTTGTGACCAATCGCTCTGTCAACGGAGCGTAGTAGCGGGGTAGCACGTTGTCGTCGAGCGGCACGACCACGTCAATCTTGCCTTCCGCCTCACCGACGAAGAGCCCGGGGTCGTTGCAGTCGGCGAAGGCCACAGTCGGCGCACCCGCCTCTCCGGCCGCTCCCGCCCAGCCGTGGTCGGCGATCACGAGGTCGGGAAGGTCGCCGGCGAGCTCGTCGAGCATGTGCCGCATCGGGTCGGCGTCGTGGGTGTGCACCAGCGCGCCCTTGTCGTCGAGCATGGCGACGTCCTGGAGGTAGCGGATCCGCCGCGGCCGACCGAAACCCGACCCCGCGTACGTCCATCCCTCGCCGGGCGTCAGCAGCCGCGCGCCCTTCGCCACGCAGAGGGCCGCCAGCGGCAGGTGCACGGCCAGCAGGCCCGTGGGGTGGCCGGTGGCGAACATCACCCGCGCGCCCGGCCGGGCCAGCACCGCGGCGATGCGCTCGGCCATCGCGTCGATCGCGTCGATCGTCAGCTCGGGGTCGATGGTGTCCTGGCCCCAGCGGTGACTCGGGTCGGCCACCACGCCCGCGGACTTCGCCATCAGCGCCAGGATGTCGCGGTAGGACCACGGCTGCTCGAACGTCAGGCCCAGCGCGTAGTAGGCGTCGCCGTTGGCCAGGCTGCTGTAGTGGTCGAGGTTGTTCTCGCGGGAGGTCGCGACGTCACCCGCGATGCGGGTCTGGACAAGCTGTTCACGGAGTTCGTCGCGACTGAGCACTGCATCTTCCTCGTCAGGGCATCGGATCGAGGCCGTGCAGGGGGAACACCGCGTGCCGGGTCGCCATGACCGCACGGTCAATGGGGTCCGCAGGATCATAACCATCAGAGAAGTGATGAAATTCCGGTTTGCGCCCATCCGTCATGGTGAGCGGTGGCGTCTCCCCCGTCCGCTCGCGGACGAACCGGCGCCATTCCTCGCTCGTCGGCGTGGCCGGATCGATCGGGTGACCTGCCGCCTCGGCGATGAGATGGGTCCAGATCCTCGGCACCACCTGGACCAGCTCGTAGCCGCCTCCGCCGGTCGCCAGCCACCGGCCGCCGGCCGTCTCGTGGGCCAGGCGGTGCAGGGCGGCGTACGCGGCCCGCTGGCCGTCCACGCTGAGCATCAGGTTGGCCAGGGGGTCGAGCGCGTGGCTGTCGCAGCCGTGCTGGGTCACCAGGATCTCCGGCCCGAACTCGCGCAGCAGCGGCGGCACGACCGCGTGGAAGGCACGCAGCCAGCCGGAGTCGCCGCAGCCCGCGGGCAGCGCGACGTTGACGGCCGTGCCCTCGGCGCCGGTCTCCTGGGGGAAGCCCGTGCCGGGGAACAGCGTGCGCGGGCTCTCGTGCAGGCTGATCGTCAGGACTCTGGGGTCGTCGTAGAACGCCGCCTGTACGCCGTCGCCGTGGTGGACGTCGACGTCCACGTACGCGATCCGGCTCACGCCCTGCTCCAGCAGCCAGGCGATGGCCAGCGCCGGATCGTTGTAGACGCAGAACCCGCTGGCCGAGGCGGCCATCGCGTGGTGCAGCCCGCCCGCGATGTTGAGCGCGTGCTCGGCCGAGCCCTCCCAGACGGCGCGGGCGGCGGCCAGCGTGGCGCCGGCGATCAGCGCGGACGCCTCGTGGACGCCCTTGAACGCGGGGTTGTCGGTGGTGCCGAGACCTACGCCGAGGTCGGCCCGGCCCGAGGCGGACACGCGCTTGACGGCCTCGATGTAGGGCCGCTCGTGGACCAGGGCCAGATCGTCGTCACTCGCCGGCTCACAGCCGGCCAGCTCGACCTTGTCGAGCACGCCGAGCTCGCGGGCCAGGGCCATGGTCAGCTCGACGCGCACGGGGGCGAGCGGATGGCTCGGGCCGAAGTCGTAGGAGGTGAGAGCGTCGTCCCAGATCACCCGTGCCGACCGGCTCATGCCAACCCCTCCACACGCTGCCCTCGCCTTGGCGCCGACGTTACCGCAGCCACGGCCCTCCTGCTGTGGCGCGGGTCCGGCGCCGCCGCCGACGGGCTGTGGCGCGGGTCCGGTGGTGCCGCCGACGGTGGGAAACGTCCGAGCTCCACCCAGAAGTCGTGACTTATGGTGTTTACCGTGCGCATCGCGCGGATCTTTCGGAAGATCGGGCGGATCCCCAGATTCTTCAGACGTCCGGTCGTCTTCGACCGGACGCTGGTGATCGTGCTGGCCGTGCCCGCGCTCATCGGACCTCTGCTGATGATCGTCCAGGGCCAGTGGTGGTTCCAGGCCGCCACCCTGCACTACCTGCTCGGAACGGCGCTGCTGCTCGTGCGCCGCCGCCGCCCGGTGCCGACCGTCGCGCTGGTCATCGCCGTGGACGCGGTGTTCATCCTGAGCGGGACTGTGGACAACACCAACATCCCCACGCTCGTCGCCCTGTACAGCCTGGGCCGCTACACCAGCGGCCGGACCACCGCGATCGCCTCGGCGGCGGCGTGCGTCGCCGGCGCCGCCGTCATGACGTTGGGAGTGGAGGGCCAGGGGCTCTGGCTGGTTTCCCTGTTCACCGTCGGCGCCGCCGTGGGCCTCGGCCAGCTCGTCCGGCTGCGGGCCGAGCTCAAGGAGCGGGGCATGCGCGAGGCCGCCGACGCCGCCGTCAGGGCCGAGCGGCGGCGCATCGCCAGGGAGCTGCACGACGTGGTGGCGCACCACATCACGGTGATCAACGCCCTGGTCGGCGGCGCGCGGGCGACGCTGCCGCCGGAGCAGGAGGTCACCAGGAACGCGCTGGAGAGCGCCGAGCAGACCGCCAGGCAGGCCATGTCGGAGATGCGCCGCCTGCTCGACGTGCTGAGGGCCGACGGCCACGAGGGCCCGGACGCGGCGACCGGGGTCGGCGCCGAGCGGTTGCCCGCGCTGATCAAGGAGGCGAGGTCGGCGGGATTACCGGCCAGCCTGACCGTCACGGGCGAGCCGGTCGCGCTGCCCGCCACCGTGGACCACGCGGTCTACCGGATCGTGCAGGAGGCGCTGACGAACACGCGCAAGCACGCCGTCAGCGCCAGGGCCAGCGTCCTGCTCGCCTACCAGCCCGCCGCCGTCGAGGTCGAGGTGCTCGACGACGGCCTGACGAAGGGCCAGGGCGCGCCGGGGTTCGGGCTCGGCGGCATGGCCGAGCGGGTGGCCCTGTGCGGAGGCCAGTTGTCCACCGGCCCGCGCGAGGAGGGTGGATTCCGCGTGCACGCCCGCATCCCGCTGGAGGGGACATGATCGCCGCAGATCCCATCGAAGTGCTCCTGGTCGACGATCACGAGCTGGTGCGCAAGGGCTTCAGGCTCATGCTCGACGCCCAGCCCGACCTGAGCGTGGTCGGCGAGGCGGGCGACGGCGAGCGGGCGGTGCACCTGAGCCGGCGGCTGCGGCCCGACGTGGTGCTGATGGACCTGCACATGCCGGGCATGGACGGCGTGCGCGCGACCGAGCTGATCACCGCCGAACTGCCCGGCGTGCGGGTGCTCGCGCTGAGCACGTTCGACCTGGACGAGAACGTGGTCGCGGCGCTGCGCGCGGGCGCGGACGGCTTCCTGCCCAAGGACGTCTCCCCCGAGGAGCTGATCGAGGGCGTACGGGTGGTGCACCGAGGCGAGTCGGCCGTCGCGCCGCGCCTGCTGACCCGGCTCATCGGCACCTTCGTCCGCACCTCGCCCCCGCGCCAGGCGCCCGCCGCGCTGACCGGGCTCACGGAGCGCGAGCGGGAGATCCTCGTGCTGATCGCCCGGGGCAGGTCGAACGCGGAGATCGCGGCCGGCCTGTCCGTCTCCCCCTCGACCGTGAAGAACCACGTGACGAGCCTGTTCGCCAAGATCGGCGTACGGGACCGGGCGCAGGCCGTGATCGTCGCGTACGAGGCGGGCTTGATCCACCCAGGAGAGTAGGACCAGGGTCCTAGATCGCGGCTGCGCGAAACGGTCCCGGGGCAGGAAGAAACCGGCGCCGTACGACGGCACGCTGTGACCATGACCGCTATCCGGGCAACGAACCTGAGCAAGCGCTACGGCGGCACCGTCGCCGTGGCGGATCTGTCGTTCGACGTCGAGCCGGGTCAGGTGACCGGCTTCCTCGGACCCAACGGCGCAGGGAAATCGACCACGATGCGCATGATCCTCGGCCTCGACCGGCCCTCGGGCGGTTCGGTGCTCGTGGACGGGCGGCCGTACGCGGAGCTGAGGCATCCCCTGCGCAAGGTCGGCGCGCTGCTGGACGCCAAGGCCGTGCACGGCGGGCGCAGCGCCCGCAACCACCTGCTCGCCATCGCGCAGAGCAACGGCATCCCCTCCTCCCGGGTGGGCGAGGTGCTGGAGGCCGTGGGCCTGGGCGAGGTCGCCGGGCGGCGGGTCGGCGGGTTCTCGCTGGGCATGTCGCAGCGGCTGGGCATCGCCGCGGCGCTGCTCGGCGACCCGGAGATCCTGCTGTTCGACGAGCCCGTCAACGGGCTCGACCCCGACGGCATCCTGTGGATCCGCACGTTCATGCGCAAGCTCGCGGCCGAGGGGCGGACGGTGTTCGTCTCCAGCCACCTCATGAGCGAGATGGCCCAGACCGCCGACCACCTGATCGTGATCGGCAAGGGGCGGCTCATCGCCGACACGAGCGTGGCCGAGTTCATCGGGCGCAGCTCCCAGGGCTACGTACGGGTCCGCTCGCCTCGGCTGGCCGAGGTCGCCGACCTGGTGAAAGTGGGCGAGCCGCATCCCGACCACCTGCGGGTCACCGCGATGAGCACGCTGGAGATCGGCACGCTCACCGCGCGGGCCGGCATTCCGCTGGAGGAGCTGACGTTCGTGCGTCCCTCGCTCGAAGCGGCGTACATGGAGCTGACCAAGGACAGCCTGGAGTTCTCCTCATGACCGACATCCTCAGGTCCGAATGGACCAAGATCCGCTCTGTGCGCTCGACGGTCTGGACGCTGGTCGCCACCGCGATCCTGCTGATCGGCCTCGGCGCGCTCATCGTCACCGCGCAGAAGGGCAGCGCCGACGGGCCGATCACCGGCCAGGACGCGATCCAGCTGAGCCTGGTGGGCAACATGTTCGCCTCACTGGCCATGGCCACGCTGGGCGTGCTGGTGATCTCCAGCGAATATCGCACGGGAGGCATCCGCACCTCGCTCATGGCCGTGCCCAGGCGGCTGCGGCTGCTCACCGGCAAGATCGTCGTCTTCACGGCGCTGGCGCTGGTCGTCTCGGCGGCCGCGTCGGCCGTCGCGATCCTGGTGGGCGTGCTCATCGCTCAGCCGACGTCGGTCGATCCGGGCGCGGTCGCGGGGGCGGCGCTCGGGTCCGCGCTCTACCTGACCGCCTGCGGTCTGTTCGGGCTGGGGCTCGGCGTCCTGATCCGGCACACGCCAGGGGCCATCGTGTCGGCCATCGCGCTGATGCTGGTGCTGCCGCAGCTGATGTACCAGTTGCCCGGGCAGTGGGGCAGGACCGTGGCCGACTACTTCACCACCAACGCCGGCATGCTGATCGTGATGCCCGTCCGGGGCGAGGGCGCGCTGGGGCCGTGGAGCGGGTTCGGCGTCTACCTGGTGTGGATCGCCGTCACCGTCGCCGCGGGCGCCGTGCTGCTGCAGCGCCGCGACGCCTGACAGGGCGTTCTTCCCATCATTCGGCGCGCAGGGCGATCACCGGATCCAGCCGGCCCGCTCTGCGCGCCGGCGCCACGCCGAAGAACATTCCGACCGCCGCCGACACCCCGAAAGCCAGCGCGATCGACCACCAGGTGATCGAGGCCGGTACCTCGGTGAACGCCTCGATGGCCAGCGCGCCGCCCACCCCGAGCAGGATCCCGATGAGCCCGCCGATCGTGGTCAGCAGCACCGCCTCGATGAGGAACTGGGCCAGGATGTCGCGCTGCCTGGCCCCCAGCGCCTTGCGCAGCCCGATCTCGCGGGTGCGCTCGCGCACGCTGACCAGCATGATGTTCGACACCCCGACGCCTCCGACCAGCAGCGAGATGCCGGCGATGGCCGCGAGCACGCCGGTGAGCATGCCCAGCACGCTGCCGATCGTGCCGAGCAGCGCGGTCTGCGTGACGGCGGAGAACTGCTCGCCCGGATATCGGTCGCGCAGCGCCGCCGTCACCCGGTCCGACAGCGGGTCGATCTCGTCCGGGCCCGAGGCGCCGACCGCGAGCCCGTTGATCCGCTCGATCCCGAGCAGCCGCTGCGCCGTCGTCACCGGGACGTGGATCTCCTGGTCGCGCGACAGCCCGAACGTCTGCCCCACCGTCGCGTACACGCCGACCACCCTGAACCTGGCCCCCGCCACCGTCACCTGCCGCCCGATCGGGTCCAGGTCGCCGAACAGCCGGTCGGCCACCTCCGAGCCGAGCACCGCGACCCGGCGGCGGGTGTCCACGTCCGTCTCGCTCAGCGGGCGGCCCTTGCCGACGGGCCGCTCGAAGATGTTGACCAGGTTCTGATCGGTGCCGATCACCGTGACGAACACCTCGGTCCTGCCCACGCGCACGGTCTCGCCCGACTGCAGCGAGACCGTCACCTTCGCCGGGTCGCCCACCACCCGCCGCACGTAGGCCACGTCGGCCAGGCCGAGCTTGCTCTGCGTCGGCGCCGCTCCCAGGCTGATCCGGCCGGGGACGACGAGGATGATGTTCGTGCCGAGGCCGGAGATCTGCTGCTCGATCTCGTCCTTGGCGCCGGTGCCGATCGCCACCAGGATCACCACGGCCAGCACGCCGATGATGACGCCGAGCATGGTCAGCACGCTGCGCAGCCGGTTGACCCGCAGCGCCTCCATCGCCATGACCAGCGCCTCGGTCGCGTTCATCGCCCGTCCTGTCCGTCGGTCCGCCCGGTCGATCCGTCCCGTACGTCGATCCGTTCGATCAGGCCGTCCCGTACGTGGATCTGGCGCCTGGCGTGGGCCGCGACCTCGGCCTCGTGCGTGACGAGCACCACGGCGACGCCGCCGCCCGCGTTGAGCCGGTCGAGTATGGCCATCACCTCGGCCCCGTTCGCGGTGTCGAGGTTGCCGGTGGGCTCGTCGGCCAGCAGCACCTTCGGCTCGCCGACCAGCGCCCTGGCGATGGCCACCCGCTGCTGCTCCCCGCCGGACATCTGCGAGGGCCGGTGGTCCATCCGGTGCCCCAGCCCCACCGACTCCAACGCCGCGCGGGCCCTGGCGCGCCGCTCGGCCCGCCTCAGCCCCCGGTAGACCAGCGGCAGCGCCACGTTGTCCAGCGCCGTGGTCCTGGCCAGCAGGTGGAAGGACTGGAAGACGAAGCCGATCGTCCGGTTGCGCAGCTCGGCCAGCGCGCCGTCGGACAGCCGGGAGATGTCCACCCCGTTGATCCGCAGCACGCCGGAAGAGGGCCGGTCGAGACAGCCCAGCAGGTGCATGAGCGTGGACTTGCCCGACCCCGACGGGCCCACGACGGCGGCGAACTCGCCCTGGTCGATCCGGAGCGAGACGCCTCTCAGCGCCTCGACGGCCACGCCGTCGAGCTGGTAGCGGCGGGTGAGGTCCACCGCCTCGATGGCGGGAGCGCTCATGGCAGCCGCTGCCCCTCCCGTACGGAGTCCGCACCCTTGACCACGACCCGCTCGCCCACGGACACCCCGTTCAGCACCTCCACCACGGCGTCGCCCTGGGCGCCGAGCTTGACCACGCGCCGCCGCGCCACGCCGTCCGCCACCGCCCAGACCACGCTCTCGCGCCCGCTGGAGACGATGGCCGAGGCCGGCACCGCGACGGCCGACGGCGACTCGCGCACGGTCAGCCTGGTGACGGCGCTCATGCCCGGCTTGGGGGCGGGCGCCTTGGCGCCGTCGTCGAACGCGCCCGGGCCGAGCCTGAGGCGTACGGGGTAGCTGACGCCGCCCGTGGTGCCCTCCATGGGGTTGACGCCGATGCCGGTGACCACGGCGGTGTACGTGGCGCCGGGCACCGCGTCCAGCTCGACGGCGGCCTCGACGCCCTCGCGTACCAGCAGGACGTCCGTCTCGTCCACGTCGGCGTCCAGGGTGAGCCTGGACACGTCGGTCACGGTGACGATGGAGTCGCCGGGCGAGACCGGGACGCCGATCGCGACGGGAGCGCCAGAGGCGGATCCGCCCGAGGGCACGGACGGGAGCTGCTGCCCGCCGCCGGGCAGCCGTCCGAGCAGGCTCTCGACCCCGCCCGCCGCGCCGCCGCCCGACACCCGGCCCAGGCTGACGACGCCGGAGAACGGTGCTTTGATCGTCAGTGACTTCACCGTGCTCTCTGCCGCCTTCACCGCGGCCTTCGCCTGGGTGCGCGAGGCGGCCTGGAGCGAGGCCATGGAGCTGGACAGGCCGCTGGTCACGCCGGATAGCACGCCGTTGATCGAGCGGTTGAGCTGGGCGGTGATCGAGGCCAGCGCCTTCGTCTGGGCCCGGTGCTGGGTCTGGGCCAGCTCGATCGCGGTGAGCAGTTGCCTGCGGGCCTGCCGGTCCTCGATCTTCTTCGCCTCTTTCCTGGCCTTGGCGAAGTGGGCGGCCACCTTGCGGTCGAACGCGCCGGTGTCGAGGGACGGGAGGCGGACGTTCGCGCCGAAGCTCGCCGGGGCCGGCATCCTGGACGCGCGGCGGGCCTGGCTGAGCTGGTCCTCCGCCTGGGGCGAGCGGATCCTGGCCAGGATCTGGCCCTTGCGGACGCGGTCGCCCTCGCTGACGTACAGCTTGGCGATCGTGCCCTGGGCGGGAGAGCGCAGTGTCGCGGAGGCGCGCGCGCCGATGGTGGCGGGCGCCTCGACGACCTCGGTGACCGGGGCGCGCCGGACCTCGGCGAGCTGGACGGCCGGGGGCTCCTCGGACGTGCAGCCGGTCAGAGCTAACAGGACGAGCAGCGGGGCCAGCCCGCGTCGGACCGTCACCGCCCCATCGTAGGAGCCGGGCCCGCCGCCCTCACAAGCGCCCGCTCGGCCACCGCTGCCGGGTGCTCAGCCACAGGCCGGGCGCGGAGGTCGGCCGAAGGCCAGGCGGCCGGCCGAGGCGGATGTCGGCCGAAGGTCGGGTGGCCGGCCGGACGCGGGTGTCGGCCGGAGGCCGGGTGGTCAGCCGGAGGCGAGCTCGCGGCCGCGGTCGCGGGCGGCCTCGATGGCGGCCAGGAAGGCGGCGCGCACGCTGTGGCGTTCGAGCTCGGCGATGGCCGCGATCGTCGTGCCGCCGGGCGACGTGACGGCCTCGCGCAGGATCACCGGATGCTCGCCGGAGTCACGCAGCATCACCGCGGCCCCCACGATGGACTGGGTGACCATGTCGAGCGCGGCGGCGCGCGGCATGCCGAGCAGGATGCCCGCGTCGACCATGGCCTCGACCAGGTAGAAGAAGTAGGCGGGGCCGCTGCCGGACAGCGCCGTCGCGGCGTCCTGCTGCGACTCGGGGATGCGCAGCACCTTGCCGACCGGCTCAAGCAGGCCCTCGGTCAGCTTGAGGTGCTCCTCGGTGGCGTGCGCCCCCGCCGAGATCACGCTCATCGCCTCGTCGAACCTGATCGGCGTGTTGGACATCACCCGCACCACCGGCACCTGGACGCCGAGCCGCTGCTCGACGAACGAGGTGGTGATGCCGGCCGCGGCGCTGATCACCAGCCGCCCGGCGGGCACGTAGGGGGCGATCTCGGCCAGCAGCGTCGCCATGTCCTGCGGTTTGACCGCGAGGACGAGGGTGTCGGCGGACTGGGCCGCCTCGGCGTTGGAGACGATGCGCACGCCGTACGCGTCGCGCAGCGCCTGCGCGCGCTCGGCCCTGCGGGTGGTCGCCATGATGTCGCCCGGCTTGAGCCCGGCGCGCAGCAACCCGGACAGCAGGGCCTCGCCCATCTTGCCCGTGCCCAGAATCGCGATCATTTCGGCCCCTCGATGAATGGAACGCTGGTCTGGCAGCCTATCCGCTACCGCCGGGAGACCAGGGAACGCAGGAAGAAGGCCAGGTTGCGGGGGCGCTCCGCCAGGCGGCGCATGAGGTAGGCGTACCAGTCGGCGCCGTAGGGGACGTAGACGCGCACCCGGGAGCCGAGCCCGGCCAGGCGGGTCTGCTCCTCTGGGCGCACGCCGTACAACATCTGGTATTCGTAGCCCGTCGGGTCGCGGCCGTCGAGGACGGCCAGCGTGGAGGCGATGCGCAGCAGCCTGGGGTCGTGCGTGGCGACCATGGGGTAGCCGGGGCCGGCCATGAGGACCTTCAGGCACCGTACGAACGAGCGGTCGATGTCGCGGGCCCTGCGGTAACCGCCGGGGGCGGTGTAGGCCCCCTTGCACAGCCGTACGCGGGCGGACCCGATCTTCTCGCAGCGGTCGAGCGAGTCGGGCAGGTAGGCCTGCACCACCACGCCCACCTCGGGATGCTCCCTGCGCAGCGCCGCGTGCACGGCGTGCAGCCCGGCGATCGTGTCGTGCTCCTCCGCGTCGAGCGTGACCGTGACGCCCTTCGCCTCGGCCGCCGCGCAGATGGCCGCGGCGTTGGCGGTGGCGAGCCGCTGGGACAGCCGCAGCCCGAGCGCGGTGAGCTTGACCGACACGTCGGCGCCGGCGGGCAGCAGGTCGAGCAGCGACACGTAGGTGTCAACGGCGGCCTCGGCCTGGGCCTCGTCCGTCACCTCCTCGCCGAGGTGGTCGACGCTGACGAGCAGCCCCTGGCGGGTCAGCCGGTCGACGACGGCGCCGATGTCGCTCGCGACGTAGCGCCTGACCACGTCCGCGGTCAGCGGTGAGGTGGTGACGAGCCGCTCGGCTCGGGGGCTCTTGGAGAGGGCGAGCATGGCCTGACGGAGCACACGATCCACACTAATCAGTCGGCCTGCCGATCGTGCGCCGCCACCTCGCGACTCCTGCCCTGACCAGGATCCGGCCGGGGAGTTGAACCGGCGGCGGGCGCGGTCCGTCGTAGGGGTATGCGGACAATGACAGCGACTCTCCTGACCGGATGCCTGGTGTTCGCCGCGGGCTGCGGCACGACCCCGCCGGTCGAGCGGGCCTCGTCCTCGACCCCGGAGAAGCCTCCCGTCGTGTCGGAGCCGGTCACCACCTCTCCCACGAAGCCGCCCGAGACGGTCAAGCCGACGGGTGACGCCATCAACGTCCACAAGGTCCGCTGGACCAAGGCCAAGCCGGTCTCGAAGGGCCGCAAGATCCAGCTCACCTGGTGGTCGGGGGTGGAGCCGTGCACGGTGCTCGACCGGGTCAAGGTGAAGGAGACGTCCAAGCGGGTCACCGTCACCCTGTACGAGGGCACCGGCAGCAAGGCGAAGAACGTGTCCTGCATCATGATCGCGATCGAGAAGACCACGACGGTCACCCTGAAGAAGGCCCTCGGCAAGCGGAAGCTCGTGGACGGCGCGAAGTGACGGCGTGACAGGGCGGCGTGACAGGGCGGCGTGACAGGGCGGTGCCCGGTGGCGGCGTCAAGTCCTGATATGCCCACTTCCTCATTTGTCCACTTACGGACAACCGTAGTGACAAATGATCGATTTGTTGCGATACATCGATCAGAACACCCCGCCGCCGGGCCCTCCGCCGGTGAGATCCCGCTCCGATGGAGGGCGTGAACGCCCGGGTCACGTGAGCCATCTCCTACGCGGACCCCGGTGCGCGCCCACCGCGCCGGGGTCCGCCCATGTCTGTTCGGCGGGACGGGCGGCCCCTCGGCCCAGCCGGTGCTCACGTGGCGGACGGCGAACATCGGCGGCGTCCCCTTGGCCACGCCGCCGATCGCGCGGCCCCGGCAGGAGACGCCGGCGAGCCACCGGCCCGTGGACAGGTCGACGATCCGCCGCCGGCAGGGGAACTTCGCCCGGGTCAGCCTCCCGTCGAAGACGTGGTCGAGCTCCCCGAAGCCCAGCGCCGGCCCCTTTCCTCCCAGGGGTCCCGCCACCTCTCCCACGACCTTGACGTGGGGCGAGGCGGCCGGCAGGCGGATGAGCACGGCCCGCTGAGCCGTGCCACCAGGTTGGTCGCGATCCCGTACAACCATGGTCTGACCGCGCCCATCGCGGCGGCGTCGGCCGCGGTGGGCCCGCGCGCGATGTAGCGGTGGATCTCGCGAAGTGGGCGCCGAAGAGATCAGGTGGAACCCCTGATCGCGCGGGTCCGTTACGTGAGTTGTGCACCGTCATGCCCGTTCTTGCCCGGGGAATTCGGGAATGCTTTCACGCTCACGAGGGTTGAGTCGGGTAGGCTCAAGTCGTTTGACAAAGACGACACGCATCCATAGGTTGAGTCCAACAGACTCAACTTTGACTACAAGGACGTACTCATGGCACGTGCGGTAGGTATCGACCTTGGGACGACCAACTCCGTCGTCTCGATCCTCGAGGGCGGTGAGCCCACCGTCATCGCCAACGCGCAGGGCTCGCGGACCACGCCGTCCGTGGTCGCCTTCGCGAAGAACGGCGAGGTCCTGGTCGGTGAGGTCGCCAAGCGGCAGGCCGTCACCAACGTGGACCGGACGATCCGCTCCGTCAAGCGGGAGATGGGCACCAACTGGTCCCAGGAGATCGACGGCAAGAAGTTCTCCCCGCAGCAGATCAGCGCGTTCGTGCTGCAGAAGCTGAAGCAGGACGCGGAGGCCTACCTGGGCGAGAAGATCACCGACGCGGTGGTCACCGTCCCCGCCTACTTCAACGACGCCCAGCGCCAGGCCACCAAGGAGGCCGGCACGGTCGCGGGGCTCAACGTGCTGCGCATCATCAACGAGCCGACCGCGGCGGCGCTCGCCTACGGGCTCGACAAGGAGCAGGACCAGACGATCCTGGTCTTCGACCTCGGCGGCGGCACCTTCGACGTGTCCCTGCTCGACGTCGGCCAGGAGGACGGCCACGGCTTCGTCGAGGTCAAGGCCACCTCCGGTGACAACCACCTGGGCGGCGACGACTGGGACCAGCGCGTCGTCGACGAGCTCGTCAAGCGCTTCCAGAACGCCCACGGCGTCGACCTGGCCAAGGACAAGATGGCGCTCCAGCGCCTGCGCGAGGCGGCCGAGAAGGCCAAGATCGAGCTGTCCAGCCAGTCCGAGACCAACATCAACCTGCCCTACATCACGGCCTCGTCCGAGGGCCCGCTGCACCTCGACGAGAAGCTGACCCGCTCCGAGTTCCAGCGGCTCACCGCCGACCTGCTCGAGCGCACCAAGGGCCCGTTCCACCAGGTCATCAAGGACGCCGGCATCAAGGTCTCCGACATCGCCCACGTGGTGCTCGTCGGCGGCTCGACCCGCATGCCCGCCGTCTCCGAGCTCGTCAAGGAGCTGACCGGCGGCAAGGAGCCCAACAAGGGCGTCAACCCCGACGAGGTCGTGGCCATCGGCGCCGCGCTCCAGGCCGGCGTGCTCAAGGGTGAGGTCAAGGACGTCCTGCTGCTCGACGTGACCCCGCTGTCGCTGGGCATCGAGACCAAGGGCGGCATCTTCACCAAGATCATCGAGCGCAACACGACGATCCCGACCAAGCGCTCCGAGGTCTTCACCACGGCCGAGGACAACCAGCCGTCGGTGCAGATCCAGGTCTACCAGGGCGAGCGCGAGATCGCGTCCTACAACAAGAAGCTGGCCACGTTCGAGCTGACCGGCATCGCGCCGGCGCCGCGCGGCATCCCGCAGATCGAGGTCACCTTCGACATCGACGCCAACGGCATCGTCAACGTCTCCGCCAAGGACCTGGGCACGGGCAAGGAGCAGACGATGACGATCACCGGCGGCTCCGCGCTGCCGAAGGACGACATCGAGCGGATGATGCGCGAGGCCGAGTCGTACGCCGAGGAGGACAAGAAGCGCCGCGAGGAGGCCGAGGTCCGCAACAACGCGGACGGTCTGGCCTACCAGACGGAGAAGTTCCTCCGCGAAAACGACGACAAGGTCCCCGGCGAGATCAAGACCGAGGTCAACGACGCCCTGGCCGAGCTGAAGAAGGCTCTGGAGGGCACCGACACCGACGTCATCCGCACCTCGGCCGAGAAGCTCGCCACCGTCAGCCAGAAGATGGGTTCGGCGATCTACGCTCAGAGTCAGGGTCAGCAGGCCGGTCCCGAGGGCGCTCCGCAGGACGCCACCGCCGGCCAGGGTGACCAGAAGGCCGACGACGACGTGGTCGAGGCCGAGATCGTCGACGACGACCAGCCGAAGAAGGACCAGTGATGCCAGCGCGTGAAAACGGGCACGAGGAGCCGGTGATCCGCGACAACCGCAAGATCGACCCGGAGACGGGCCAGGTTCGACAGGCGCCCGTGGCGCCACAGGAGGTGCCGGGCGACGTGCTGGAGTCGCAGGATGGCGAGCTGGCGGCCCAGCTCGCCGAGCGGACCGCCGACCTGCAGCGACTTCAGGCGGAGTACACCAACTACCGCCGCAGGGTCGAGCGTGACCGGGTCGCGGTCCGCGAGCAGGCCGTCGCGGGGGCCCTGTCGGAGCTCCTTCCCGTGCTCGACGACATCGGCCGGGCCCGCGACCACGGCGAGCTGACCGGCGGCTTCGCGAAGGTGGCGGAGTCGCTGGAGTCGGCGCTCACCAAGCTGGGCCTCAGCTCCTTCGGGCAGAAGGGCGACCCGTTCGACCCGACGGTCCACGAGGCGCTGATGCACAGCTACTCGACCGAGGTGAGCGAGCCGACCGCCGTCGAGGTGCTGCAGCTCGGATACCGCATCGGCGACAGGGTGCTGCGCCCGGCGCGGGTGGCCGTCGCCGAACCCGAGGACGCTCCAGCCGCGTCCAATGACGACGACAACTGATCACAAGGACGAAGGGCCGTAGATGAGCACCAAGGACTACCTGGAAAAGGACTACTACGCCGTCCTTGGTGTGCCCAAGACCGCCACCGCCGACGAGATCAAGAAGGCGTACCGCAAGCTGGCCAGGCAGTACCACCCCGACACCAACCAGGGCGACTCGGCCAAGGAGACCAAGTTCAAGGAGGTCTCCGAGGCTTATGACGTCCTGTCCGACACCAAGCGGCGCAAGGAGTACGACGAGGCGCGCACGCTGTTCGGGTCAGGGGTGGGCGGCCAGCGGCCTGGCGGTGGCGGTTTCCCGTTCGACTTCGGCGACCTGTTCGGCGGCACCGCCCAGCAGGGCGGCGCCCAGGGCGGGGGCGCGGGCGAGCGGCTCGGCGACCTGTTCGGCGGGCTGTTCAACCGGGGCGGGGCGACCCGCACCACGACCACGTCCAGGCCGCGGCGTGGCCAGGACATCGAGTCCGAGGTCACGCTGACCTTCACGGAAGCGGTCGAGGGCACCACCGTGTCCCTCAGGCTGACCAGCTCCGCCGCCTGCACCTCGTGCAGCGGCACCGGCGCCAAGGCGGGCACGACCCCCAGGGTCTGCCCCACCTGTGAGGGCACCGGCGCGGCCAGCCGCAACCTGGGCAACTTCGCCTTCTCCGAGCCCTGCCGCGACTGCAAGGGGCGCGGGCTGATCGTGGACGTCCCCTGCCCCGTGTGCGAGGGCAGCGGCCGGGCCAAGAGCACCCGCACCATCCAGGCGCGCATCCCCGCGGGGGTGGCCGACGGCCAGCGGGTCAGGCTCAAGGGGAAGGGGGCGCCGGGCGAGAACGGCGGCCCGGCGGGCGACCTCTACATCCTGACGCACGTCAAGCCGCACGCCGTGTTCGGCAGGTCGGGCGACAACCTGACGATCACCGTGCCGGTGACGTTCTCGGAGGCCGCCCTGGGCGCCGAGATCAAGGTCCCGACACTCAAGGGGATGCCGGTCACGCTGCGCATTCCCGCGGGCACACCCAACGGGCGCACGTTCCGCGTGCGCGGCAGGGGCGTCACCCGCAAGGACGGAACGAAGGGCGACCTGCTCGCCAGCGTCGAGGTCGTCGTGCCGAAGACGCTCGACGACAAGTCGCGCGAGCTGCTCAACGAGTTCAACACCGCGGTCGCGAGTGAGGACCCGCGCGCCGAGCTCATTCAGCGAGCCAGAAGCGAGTAAGCCGATGGACGCCAACTATTTCGACCTTTCCGATGACACCCCTGTCTATGTGATCTCGGTGGCCGCGCAGCTCTCCGGGCTGCACCCGCAGACCCTGCGCCAGTACGACCGCCTCGGGCTGGTCAGCCCCGGGCGCACCGCCGGGCGCGGCCGCCTCTACTCGACACGCGACATCATCCAGCTCCGCGAGGTGCAGCGGCTCTCCCAGGAGGAGGGCATCAACCTCGCGGGCATCAAGCGGATTCTCGAGCTCGAGAACGAAGCTCTGCGGCTGCGTGAGGAGGTCGTCCGCCTGCGCGCCGAGATGCGCATGGTCAGAGCGCTGATCCGCTACGAGCTGCCACCGGGGGCCTAGAAAGATGGACTACAAGCTCACCCAGAAGAGCCAGGAAGCTCTCTCGGGTGCCATGCGGCGCGCCGCCGCGGAGGGCAACCCGGAGATCTCCCCCGCTCACCTGCTGACCACGCTGCTCTCCCAGACGGGCGGCACCGCCGTGCCGCTGCTCGAAGCCGTGGGCGCCGACTGGCGCACGCTGCGGGCCCGCACGGAGGAGCAGCTCGCGACGCTGCCGAAGGCGCAGGGCTCGACGGTGGGGGCGCCGTCCAGCTCGCGCCAGCTGCTGACGGTGCTCAACACCGCGGCCCAGCACGCCAACCGCCTCGAAGACCTCTACGTCTCGACCGAGCACCTGCTGGTCGGCCTGGCCGCCGACGGGGGCCAGTCGGCCGAGCTGCTCAGGTCGCAGGGCGCGACGCCGCAGGCGCTGCTCGACGCGTTCGAGAAGGTGCGCGGCAACGCCCGGGTCACCAGCGAGACCCCTGAGGACACCTACCAGGCGCTGGAGAAGTACGGCGTCGACCTCACCGAGCGGGCCCGGGGCGGCAAGCTCGACCCGGTGATCGGCCGCGACTCCGAGATCCGCCGCGTGGTCCAGGTCCTCAGCCGCCGCACCAAGAACAACCCCGTGCTCATCGGCGAGCCCGGCGTCGGCAAGACCGCCGTCGTCGAGGGCCTGGCCCAGCGCATCGTGGCCGGCGACGTGCCCGAGTCGCTGCGCAACAAGCGGCTGATCGCGCTCGACCTCGGCGCGATGGTCGCGGGCGCGAAATACCGCGGCGAGTTCGAAGAGCGGCTCAAGGCCGTGCTCTCGGAGATCAAGGAGAGCGACGGGCAGGTCGTCACGTTCATCGACGAGCTGCACACCGTCGTCGGCGCCGGGGCCGCCGAGGGCGCGATGGACGCCGGCAACATGCTCAAGCCCATGCTGGCCCGCGGCGAGCTGCGCATGATCGGCGCGACCACGCTCGACGAATACCGCGAGCGCATCGAGAAGGACCCCGCGCTGGAGCGCCGCTTCCAGCAGGTCTACGTCGGCGAGCCCACGGTCGAGGACACGATCGCGATCCTGCGCGGGCTCAAGGGCCGCTACGAGGCCCACCACCAGGTGCAGATCGCCGACAGCGCGCTCGTCGCCGCGGCGGCGCTGTCCGACCGCTACATCACCAGCAGGTTCCTCCCCGACAAGGCCATCGACCTGGTCGACGAGGCCGCCTCGCGGCTGCGCATGGAGATCGACTCCCGCCCGGTGGAGATCGACCAGCTCCAGCGCAACGTCGACCGGATGAAGATGGAGGAGCTGGCCCTGTCGAAGGAGACCGACGAGGCCTCCGTCCAGCGGCTCGAGCGGCTGCGCCAGGAGCTGGCCGACCGGCAGGAGGAGCTCAACGCCCTCGTCGGCCGCTGGGAGCACGAGAAGGCCGGGCTCAACAAGGTCGGCGAGCTGAAGAAGCAGCTCGACGAGGCGCGTGGCGCGGCCGAGCGGGCGCAGCGCGACGGCGACTTCGAGGCGGCGTCCCGGCTGATGTACGCCGAGGTGCCCCGGCTCGAACAGGCGCTCAAGGCGGCCTCCGAGGCGGCGCCGCCCGACAACGCCATGGTCAAGGAGGAGGTCGGGGCCGACGACATCGCCGAGGTGATCTCGTCGTGGACCGGCATCCCCGCCGGGCGGCTGCTTGAGGCTGAGACGAGCAAACTGCTGCGGATGGAGGAGGAGCTGGGCAAGCGCCTGATCGGGCAGCAGCGGGCCGTACAGGCCGTCTCCGACGCCGTACGCCGCAGCCGGGCCGGCATCGCCGACCCCGACCGGCCGACCGGGTCGTTCCTGTTCCTCGGGCCGACCGGCGTGGGCAAGACCGAGCTGGCCAAGGCGCTGGCGGAGTTCCTGTTCGACGACGAGCGGGCGATGACCCGCATCGACATGAGCGAATACTCCGAGAAGCACAGCGTGGCCAGGCTCGTCGGCGCGCCTCCCGGCTACGTCGGCTACGAGGAGGGCGGCCAGCTCACCGAGGCCGTCAGGCGGCGCCCGTACACCGTGGTGCTGCTCGACGAGGTCGAGAAGGCCCATCCCGAGGTGTTCGACATCCTGCTGCAGGTGCTCGACGACGGGCGGCTGACCGACGGCCAGGGGCGCACGGTCGACTTCCGCAACACGATCCTGATCCTGACCTCCAACATCGGCTCGCAGTTCCTCGTCGATCCCAAGCTGGAGAACGGCGCGAAGCGCGAGGCGGTCATGGGGGCGGTGCGCGGCTCGTTCAAGCCGGAGTTCCTCAACCGGCTCGACGACGTGATCCTCTTCGACGCGCTCGGCACCGAGGAGCTGGCGCAGATCGTCGACCTCCAGGTCGAGCGGCTGGCGCAGCGCCTGGCCGACCGCAGGCTGACGCTGGACGTCACGCCGGCGGCCCGCGAGTGGCTGGCGCTGACGGGCTACGACCCGATGTACGGCGCCCGCCCGCTGCGCCGCCTCGTCCAGTCCGCCATCGGCGACAAGCTGGCCAGGGCCGTGCTGTCTGGCGAGGTCTCCGACGGCGACCACGTCCAGGTGGAGCTGGGCGACGACGAGCTGCTCATCCAGCGCGCGTCCTGAACGACCGGCGCGCTGACGACCGGCGCGCTGTCGACAACGGCCGCATCCGAGCCCGGGGATCCCGCAGATCTCCGGGCTCCGGCGTGTCATGGCAAGGTCATCGGGCCCCGTCTTCGGTAAGGTTCGCCCCACTCTTCGGACAAGCCGCCGCTCCCCGGCCGCACGGGTGACTACGTTCAGCGAGATCACCGAAGTCGATCAGGGAGACGTGCAGGTGTCATTCCAGAGAACGCGGAGCATGATCGCGGTGGCCGCTCTGTCCACGGGCGTCATCTGGCTGGTCGCCGGTCCCGCCACGGCCGCGACCTGCCAGGGCGACGAGCCCGCGCTGCTGTCGCCCCGCTCGGTCGCCACGTACTGCGACGAGCACACGAAGCTCCGCGTGAACGACAACGGCTCGGGCAGCAGCCGGATGGTCGCGTCGGAGAGCAACAAGCTGGCCATGGCGGCCGGGGAGCTGGCCAGGCGGCTCGGCCTGACCGGCCTCGCGACGGGCCGGGCGGTGCTGGGCTCGGCCGACCTGGGCGGGACGGCCGCCACGTGGGGCATGCCGTCGCTGACCTCGGCCTCGCCGGCGATCCCCGTGATGCCGGGGCCGATGTCGATGAAGGACCTCTCGACGGCGGCGGGCGTGCCCCCTCTGCCGGCGCTGCCCTCGCTGCCGTCACTGCCCGAGCTGCCCCCGCTGGCGCGCACGCCGCTGGAGGGCGACGCGCGGCGCGCCCAGGCGCCGCACCACAACTCGGTCGGGGGCACCGGGATCCAGTCGCCGACAGACCTGCAGCAGCCGGTACGCGAGATCGGCGAGGACGTCATCGGCGTGCTGCTGCCCAAGGCCGTGGAGAGCGTCGAGGGCACCTCGATGCTGCCCGGCGGCGAGACCGCGCTGACCGGCTTCACCGGCCTCAAGCAGGCCCTCGGCCTGTGACCGGGCGCACGACCGGGCCTGCGACCGGGCCTGTTGCTGGGCTCGTGACTGGGCCCGTGACTGGGCCCGTGACTGGGCGCTCCGGGCGATGAGCCATCCGTCCGGGCGCGGATCGTGCCTGTCGCGCCCGGACCTCCCCACAGCGGAGGGGCCGCGGTCAGCCGCCGCGGCCCCTCCCACCATCCGCACGCGCGTACGCGGGCATGATGAAGCGAGCCGTGCCGGAGACGGACGCTCCGGCGGGGGCCTCCGCCGTCAGGAGACGAGCTCGTCGAGCTCGTCCTCGGGCAGCCCCAGATCGACCCTGATCCGATAGCGGGTGCGCAGCAGCGCCACCTGCTCAGGATCGTTCTCCTCGCACCGCAGGGCGGCCTGGGTGGCCCATTCGAGCCCCCCTCGCAGGTCACCGTAGGCGACGAGGGTCTCGGCGATCGTATGGGCGGTCGCCGTGGAGACGTCGCCCTCCTTGCGGATCGTCTCGATGACCTCCCTGGCCTCGTCCGGCCGGTCCAGCTCGAAGAGCGTGTCGGCGATGCCGGCACGCGGATCGAACCCGGCCTCGCCGCCGTCCTCGACCGCGCGCTGGAAACACTCCATCGCGCGGGCGGGCTGGCCCGCCGCTCGCCACTCCTCGGCGGCGAGGACCAGGATGGATGCCCTCGAAACGTCACCGGAGGAGTAGTCGAGCGCCACGTCGTACAGCCGACTGGCCAAGGAACTGTGGTCGTCGGCCAGCAGGGCCTGCTCAAGCAGACGATCAAGGTGCTCACGGGTCACATGCGCCACAACGCCGAGACTACCGACCCTGGTTGGCCTTTGCCCGGTCAATCCGCATCGCCGGTCACGTGCAAATTCGGTAACGACTTGTCCATTCCTGGTCACGGAATGCCTATCAGCGCAGGTCATCGGGCATATACGAGTCCTCAGCCGCCATGCGAGCGGAGGGACTGTGATGGGCATGTCCAAGCAGATGACCTTCACGCTGGCCTGTGCCGTCGTTCTGTCGGCCCTCGGCCCAGGCGTCGCCGGCTATCTGTCGGCCCGCCTGGAGGCGATCGAGGCCGCGGAGAGCAACCTGCGGGCGCTGGAGGCCAGGCTGAACGTGCGCGAGGCCAGGGACGCGAGACCTGCCTCCTATCGAGCCCCGTGCGTACGCACACCGGGTGAGGAACAGACCCCCACCACCGAACAGGGCGAACGCTGGCTCCATGACGTGCCCGGCTGGCTGGCCGGCCCGTCTCGGGATCTGAGCGACGCCGTCGGCGGCGGCCACAACTGACCCGGCCTGACTCGTACGGCAGGCCGGGTATCCAGCACGAGGTGCGGGACGCGCGACCCCGAGGACGCGCGGCTCGGCGGTGCTAGAGCGGTGACCAGGAGCGGAGCCGGCGGGCAAGGAAGCTCCTGATGAGCTGCTTGGCCGCCTCGACGAGCTCGGGCTCACCCCCGGGATCGTGCCGGAAGGCCAGCTTGAGCACGGCGTCCCCCGCCTCGACCGCCACCAGCACGGCCAGGTCGAGCTCGGCGCTGTCGGCCAGCCCGAACTCCTTCAGGCACAGCCCGCGCAGCCGCCCCGCGATCACCGCGTTGTTGTCGGAGTCGGAGTCGAGCAGATTGAGGTCGACGGCGTCGCCGAAGCGCAGGCTCCGGAAGCCGGGGACCGTCCTGTGCATGTCGACGTAGATGTCGATGATCGCGTCGACGGCCTCCCACCAGCCGCGGTAGTCCTCCTCCAGGAAGGTGCGATCGACTCTGCGGACGAACTCCTCGACGTTGCGCCGGGTGAGCTCCTGGGTGATGGCCCGCTTGTCGGGGAAGAACTGGTAGACGGATCCGATCGCCACGCCCGCCCGTTCGGCGATGCGGGTGGTGGACAGGGCTTCGTACCCGATCTCGTCGAGCAGTTCGGCGCAGGCGTCGAGCATGCGCTCGACACGTCGTGCGCTGCGGCGCTGTGCGGGCTGCCGCCTGAGGGCTTGGGGTTGGACGCACTCATCATCCATTTGCGGCGAAGACACGGATTCATCTTCTCCTGTATGAGCGATCGTTACCCATGATTTCCCGATTCTCGGCAACCACGCTCAATCGGGCAACGCCCCGCATCGCACGAGGTGAAACCCGTGACAGGACATATCCGATTTTTCCCTCCAGATTCACTGGCACCACAGCTTCATTTCCGTGCACCGCCCGGAGAATGTGCGCGGCCACCCGCTCGGGCGGATACCCGCGCCGCGCGAGCCCTCTGACAGCCTCCTCGCGCATGCGCTCCGTCGGGTACGCGGCGTTGCGCGCGATGGCGGTCGACACGAAACCGGGACAGATGGCGCTCACCCCGATGCCCTGGCCCGCCAGCTCGGCCCTGAGGCAGTCGCTGAGCATCTTCACGGCCGCTTTCGAGGCCGAGTACGCGGGCAGCACCCTGGACGGCGCGAACGCGGCCAGGGAGGCGACGTTGACGATGTGGCCGCCCTGGCCGCGCTCGGCCATGGCGGCGCCGAAGAGCCGGCAGCCGTGGACCACGCCCCAGAGATTGACGTCGATCGTCCTGCGCCAGTCGTCCAGACTGTGATCGAAGAACCGCTTGGCGACCGCGATCCCGGCATTGTTCACCACAATGTCCGGCACTCCATATTCGGAGATGATATTTCGCGAGAAGTTCTCCATCTGATCCGCATTCGCGACATCGACCCGTACCGCGTGTGCCGTTCCCCCGAGATCCCGGCCAATGGCATCCACGGCCTGTTTCGCCGCGTCAAGGTCGATATCCGCACACACCACCTCGGCCCCGTGAGCCGCGAACGCCCGCGCGGTCGCCAGCCCGATCCCGGACCCGGCGCCGGTCACGACCACCAGCCGCCCGCCGAACGCCCCGCGCGCCCGCGCCCGGCGCAGTTCCCGCCCGGCCGGCGCGCCCTCGACGTGCTCGACGAACTCGCCGATCATCCCGGCGACGGTCTCGGGATGGCTGCGCTGCACCCAGTGCCCGGCCACGATCTTCCGCCGCCACAGCTCAGGAGCCCACCGCCCGGCCACGGCCGTCAGCGCCGGGGTGACGAACGGGTCGCGCGTGGGCTCGATCAGTTGCACCGGTACGGCGGGCAGGCACGGATCGAGCCCGGGATCGCCGAGCGTGTCCGGCATGTTCCGCCGGTAGAGCCAGAGCCCGTTGCGTCCGTCCGCCGCCATGGTGTCCGCGGGATGCCCGGGCCGCGGCGTGACGCCCTCGCTCCGCCGCAGCGTACGGGAGACGAGCCGGGGCATGATCGAGCGCCAGGCGAGTTCGGGCAGCACCGGGAGCAGGAACGCGCCGATGTACCAGGACCGCAGCCGCTGCGCGGCGACGTCGCGGCGCCGCCCGTGCCGGAAGAAGTCCCCCGCCTGCCGCAGCCCAGGCCCGCCGAGGCTGGTGAACGAGGCCAGCCGGCCGCCGACCCCCTCCCTGCCGAGCGCCTCCCACCCCTGCAGCGAGCCCCAGTCGTGCCCGACGAGGTGCACCCGGGGGACGTCCAGGGAGTCGATCACCGCGCCGAGGTCGGCGATCAGGCGGTCGAAGCCGTAGTCGCGGCGGTCGTGGGGCGGTGACGACGCGCCCGCGCCGCGCACGTCGTACCGCACCACGCGGAAGCGGTCGCGCAGGAGCGCGGCCACCTCGTCCCAGACGCGGTGCGTGTCGGGGTATCCGTGCAGGAGCAGCACGACCGGGTTGCCGGGGTCGCCCTCCTCGTGCACCGCCAGCCGTACGTCACCGGACTTGACCCATCGCATCGCGACCTCCTATTGGACGCCCCGTCCAGCAGGGCTGTCCGCAGGATAGATCGATCACGTTCACGCGGCCAGCCCCGCACGACCGCGACCTCAGGGTCGCACGGCCACCCCGCAGCTCCCAGGTCAGGGACGCGCGGCCAGTCCCGCGCAGCCGCGCAGTTCCTTCCAGTCCGCCACGGCCTCGGTCTTGGCGGAGCCCGTCATCGGGATCGGGACGCCGCCCTGGATGGTGGCCGGCGTCCACGTGTCCTTGAGGATCTTCCGCCCGTTGATCGTCAGCGTCAGCACCCCGGTCCTGCCGGTGGTGGCCGGGTTGGAGTTGTAGAAGACGAAGTTGCCCATGCCGTAGCTGACATAGGCGTCGTCGAGGTAGCCGGAGCCCAGCAGGATGTGCGCGTGCCCGCCGACCACCACGTCGGCCCCCGCCTTGACCAGCTTGGGAGCCAGCGACAACTGCGCCTCGTTGGGGCACTTCTGCAGCTCGGTGCCCCAGTGCAGGTGGACGATCACGGTGTCGGAGCTCTTGCGCGCCTGGCGTACGGCCTTCAGCAGGGCCGGCTCGTCCTTGGCCGAGGCCAGCCCGCCCTTGTCCGCCGTGGCCGTCCACGCCTGGATGAACTCGGCGTCCATCACCTGGGTGGCGCCGATGATCGCGACGCGGTTGCCGTTCACGGTCGTCCGCCACGGCCGGTACGCCTGCGCCGCGTCCTTCCCGATCCCCACCACCGGGAACTTGCTGCGCTTGATCGCCGCCAGCGAGTCGGCCAGACCGGTCTCCATGTAGTCCATGCCGTGGTTGTTCGCCATGGAGGCGACGTCCACCCCGGCGGCCTTGAGCGCGGTGAACGCGCTGGCCGGCGCCCTGAACGTGAACTGCTTGCCCGGCGCCGGCGTCCCCCCGGTGGTGACGGCCGTCTCCAGGTTGACCATCGATAAGTCGGCCGCGCGCAGCACGCCGGCGATCGGTCCGAGCGTGGTGCGCGGGTTGCTCAGCCGTCCGCGCAGCATCCCCTCGAAGTGCACGTCCCCGCCGAACGCGATCGTGTACGGCCGGCGCTGCGGCGTCGGCTTCTTCGACTTCGTTTTCGACGGTGTGGCGGTCGCCGGCTGCTCGACCTGCTTGCGCAACTGCTCCCGTTCCGGCACGGACGAGCACGCGGCCAGCGGCACCAGGACGGCGGCGACCACCGGGAGGACATGGGGGAGTCTCATCTGCGGCACTTCCGCTCGAATTCTGACTTTCAGGGATCGAGCATGCCATGCAGGTCGTATTACCGCGTAGCCCCCCTGAGCTTTGCCATCACCTCACGGGTGTCGTCGTCCATGGGCGTGTAGACCACGAGCCGGGTCTCGGGCGCGGCCATGAGGTTGGTCGTGCTGAAGCGCAGAATCCCGTGCTCGACGTGCTTGAACGCCTTCACCCTCGGCCCCGGCTCGGCCACCTCCTGCCTGGCCCAGAGCCGGGCGAACTCGGCGCTCTCCGAGCTGAGCCGGCGCAGGAAGTCCTGCCAGCAGGGGTCGTCGGCGTGCCGGCTGTAGGCGCTTCTGAAGACGGCCACGGCACGGCCCAGATCCTGGTCCCGGTCGAGCAGGGCCGTGGTGGGCGAGGGGTTGAGGCATGCCTGCCAGAGCGAGTTCCGCTCCCCGTCGGGCGCGTTCACGATCTCGGGGAACAGCGCCGCGTAGGCGTCGTTCCAGGCCAGGGCGTCGCACCTGCTGTTGGTCACGCACGCGGCCAGGTCGCCGAGCTGGTCGAGGATCACCCGCAGCTCGGGCGCCACCTGGGCGGAGTCGGCGGGGACCGGCTCGGCGGGCTGCCCGGCCAGCCGGTAGAGGTGGTGGCGCTCGGCGCTGTCCAGCCTGAGCGTGCGCGCGACCGCGTCGAGCACCTGGCCGCTGGCGTTGATCGGCCGGCCCTGCTCCAGCCACGTGTACCAGGTCACGCCGACGCCGGCCAGCTGGGCCACCTCTTCGCGGCGCAGCCCCGGGGTGCGCCGGCGCGGGCCGGGCGCGAGGTCGACCATCTCCGGCGTGATCCGTTCCCGGCGCGAACGCAGGAACGCGGACAGGTCGGCACGTCTCTCATCTGCCACCGTCATTCCTCCACTATGGGGCGACAGGGCGACACTTAGCCAGTTATCCCCAGTACCAGTATAAATGGGCTCTCGTTACTGGTACTGGATCGGCGGCAGACTCATCCGCATGTCGCAAACCGCCGCTTTCTCCGCTCCTGCGCGCACAAAGGCGCAGGAGACTCCCAAGGCCAGCGGGCTGCTGCTGACGATCATCCTCGTCGGGCAGTTCCTGGCCGTGCTGAACGTCAACATCGTCAACGTGGCCACCCCGACCATCGAGGCCGACCTGCACTCGTCCGGCGCGGGGCTGCAGATGATCATCGCCGGTTACACCATTGTCTACGCCGTCCTCCTGATCACCGGCGCCAGGGTGGGAGACCTGTTCGGCTATCGCCGGGCGTTCCTCGGCGGCCTGGCGGTCTTCACGCTCACCACGCTCGCCGCGGGCCTGGCGCCCTCGACCGGGTGGCTGGTGGGCAGCCGGCTGCTGCAGGGCGCCGGGGCCGCGATGATGGTGCCGCAGGTGCTGACGCTGCTCCAGCGCAACTACCACGGCGCGGCCAGAGGCCGGGCGATGGGCCTGTGGTCCTTGATGATCAGTGGCGGCATCGTGGTGGGCCAGGCGCTGGGCGGGATCCTGCTGGGCGTCGGCCTGGGCTGGCGGCTCGTATTCCTGGTGCTGGTGCCGGTCTCGGCGCTGCTGCTGGTGGCCGGGATCCGGGTGCTGCCCGCCGACACGGGCGGCGGCAGGACCGGGCTCGACCCGTGGGGGCTGGCCACGCTGTCGGCGGCCGCGCTGCTGTTCGTGGTGCCGCTCGTGCTCGGGCGGGATCTGGGCTGGCCCGTCTGGGGCTGGATCTCGATGGCGCTGAGCGTGGTGGCCTTCTTCGCGTTCGTCCGCGTCGAGCGGTGGGTCACCGCGAGCGGCGGCCGTCCGCTGGTGGACGCCCGCGTCCTGCGCGCGCCCGGCATGCGGCCGGGGCTGGCGGTGCTGCTGTTCGGCCCGGCCACGTGGGGGGCGTTCCTGTTCACCTCGGCGCTGCACCTGCAAGGCGACCTGCACATGACGCCGCTGGCCTCCGGCATGATGCTGGTGCCGTGTGCGCTGGCGTTCGGCCTGGTCGGGCTGGCCTGGCCGCGTCTGCCCCAGCGGTTGCAGCGCTCGCTCGTCCCCGTCGGCTACCTGGTGGCCGCGCCGGCCTATCTCGGGCTCGGCCTCGCCGCCGGGGGCGGGGTCCCGTACGCGGTCATGAGCGCGCTCATCGGAGCGGGCCTCGGCGTGCAGATCGCGGTGACCACCATGGTGACCGAGCAGGTGGACCGGGCGTACGCGGCCGACGCCAGCGGCGCGCTGCTCACGGTGATGCAGCTCGGCCAGGTCATCGGCGTCTCCACGGTGGGCACGCTGTTCATGGCCCTGGAGTCCGCGTCCGTGGCGGCCGCGCTGCCGACCGCGTCCGCGATGGCGGGGCTGGCCGCGCTGGCCGGGCTGAGCGCGATCTTGCTGGTACGGCGGCGCACCCCGGCCCTGGCCTGATTTGGATCACTCAATAATTTGAATGATTCAAGTTAAGGAGGTAGCTTGACGTGACGGCGGCCGTCCCCCGCGCCGCCGGTCGTACGCGACGGGCGCGGGAGACCGGTCTCACCAGCGGCAACGCCGAACCGGAGGAGCGTGATCATGACGAACAGGCCCATCACCACCGACGACGCGGGCATCCCCGCGCCGAGCGACGAGCACTCGCTCTCCGTCGGCCCGAACGGCCCCCTGCTCATGCAGGATCACCACCTGATCCAGAAGATGGCCCACTTCAACCGGGAACGCGTCCCCGAGCGGGTCGTGCACGCCAAGGGCGGCGGCGCCCACGGCCTCCTGCAGATCACCGAGGACGTCAGCCAGTTCACCAAGGCCAAGCTCTTCCGGAAGGGCGCCCAGACCCCGCTCTTCCTGCGCTTCTCCACCGTCGCCGGCGAGCTCGGCAGCCCCGACACGGCGCGTGACCCGCGCGGCTTCGCGATCAAGTTCTACACCGAGGACGGCAACTACGACCTCGTCGGCAACAACACGCCGATCTTCTTCATCCGCGACCCGTCGAAGTTCTCCGACTTCATCCACAGCCAGAAGCGCCGCGCCGACAACCACCTGCGCTGCAACAACATGCAGTGGGACTTCTGGACGCTGTCGCCCGAGTCGGCGCACCAGGTCTCCTTCCTCATGACCGACCGCGGCATCCCGGCCTCCTGGCGGCACATGCACGGCTTCGGCTCGCACACGTTCCTCTGGTACAACGCGGCCGGCGAGCGGTTCTGGATCAAGTACCACTTCAAGACCGACCAGGGCATCAGGAACTACACGGCCGACGAGGCCGCCGCGCTGCTCGCCGACCCCGACCACCACGTCCGCGACCTGCACACGGCCATCGCCAAGGGCGACCACCCGTCGTGGACGGTCAACGTGCAGATCATGCCGTTCGAGGCCGCGGCCGACTACCGGTTCAACCCGTTCGACCTGACCAAGGTGTGGCCGCACGCCGACTACCCCGAGCTCACCATCGGCCGGCTCACGCTGACCAAGAACCCGGTGAACTACTTCGCCGAGGTCGAGCAGGCGGGCTTCGAGCCGTCGAACCTGGTGCCCGGCATCGGCGCCTCCCCCGACAAGATGCTCCAGGGCCGGCTCTTCTCCTACCCGGACGCCCACCGCTACCGGATCGGGCCCAACTACCTGCAGTTGCCCATCAACCAGCCGCGCAGCACCGTCAACTCCTACAACTTCGACGGGCCGATGACCTTCGCCAACCCCTCGGACCCGGTGTACGCCCCCAACTCCGCGGGCGGCCCCACCGCCGACCCGTCCCTGTACGAGGGCGAGCGTTACCACGTCACGGGCGAGATCGTGCGCTCGGCGTACCGCAGGCACGCGGAGGACGACGACTTCGTGCAGCCGCGCGCGCTCTGGGAGAACGTGTTGTCCGAAGGGGACCGCGCCAACATGGTGCGCAACATCGTCGGCCACGCCTCGGCCCCCGAGGTGACGTCCACGATGAAGCTGCGCGTCGCCGACTACTGGACCAACATCCACAAGGACCTCGGCGCCCGCGTCCGCAAGGGCCTCGGCCTGAACTGAGCCGGGAATTCGACCGTCCCGGCTTTCTTTGCCACGGCCACGTCATAAGAGATTTCCCGCGGCGGGGCCCGAGAAGGGCCATTTCCGCGCCCTGATGAATCGCCGACGAAAAGGCTGTTCACTCGATGGCCATATCGCGGGACCCGAAGACGATCGTCAAGACGAGGCATGGGGGCACCCGGGTGTGGCGGACGGGGCCCGTGGCGTTCTCAGGCGAAGATCACTTGAGTTGCGCGCACAGATCATCGATGCCACGATATGCGGGTTTCTGCGGCACGCCGGACGGCGTGTCCCCAACGACAGAGGCGCACCCCAGGCCTCTTACAGGACGGCTCTGGACGGTTGTGCCAGCAACACGCCAGAGCCGTTCGTCATGCGCGCGCGACCAGTGTGGCCAGGTCGAACTCGTTGTCCATGACGCCGGCTACGAAGGCGGTCCACTCGGCGGGCGTGAACACGAGGACGGGCCCGTCCTCCTGCTTGCTGTCACGCAGCGCGACGTTGCCGTCCGCCAGCGGAGCGACCTCGACGCACGCCGTGGCGCCGTTGCAGTAGCTGGCCTTGCGCCAGGCCGCCTTCGTGATGTCGTTGTGCATTGTCTCCCCAAAGGGTGCAGAGGCTTCGTTGCCTCTTTGTTGAGGTAGCTTGTCAACGCCGCCAGAGCATGGCCTTACGCTGGATGAGGACACGCGACTCGTCCACGTCCAGGGCCTCCGACCTGATGTGGTCGAAAGCCAACTCGTAACCGGCCACCCGCTCCAGGTCGTCGACAAAGTGAGCAGTGTACAGCTGTTCCAAATACACGACATCGTCGAATGCCGTGAACTTGAGATGAATAAACGCACCGGTGTTGACCGGATGTAGTGCGTCCAACGGCAGGACGTGCACGCTGACATGCGGCAGCAGGGATATCTCCAGGAGATGCTCCATCTGCTCACGCATGACCGCGGGCTCTCCGAACCGGCGCATCAGCGCCGCCTCGTCGAGCACCACGCTCATCCGGCAGGGATCGCTCCTGTGCAGGACGCGTTTCTGCCGGTCGAGTCGGGCCTCCACCCGGCTGCGGACACCGCTGTGCGTGATGCGCGCGATGCCGCGGGTGGCCAGGATGACCTCTCGCGCGTAGTCCTCGGTCTGCAGGAGGCCGGGCACAGCCTGGGGTTCCCAGTTGCGCTGATAGGTGGCCTCCGCCTCCAGCCCGAGGAATCTTGTGTACTCCTCAGGCAGGGAGTCTTCGTAATCTTCCCACCACCCCCGCTGCTCCGCATCACGCAACAGGCCAACGAGCTCGTCAAGTTTGTCACCGTCAACGCGATAGAGCTTGGCCATGGCCTTGATGTCGTCGGCGCTGGGCATGGTCTTGGCCGCTTCGATGCGGCTGACTTTGCTGGCCGACCAGCCAAGATCCCTGGCCGCCCTGGCTCCGGTGAGCTTGCGCCGCTCGCGGAGGAAGCGGAGCTCCTGCCCCAGACGGAGTCGCCGTACTGTTGGACTGCCCTGCTGCGTTGGCACCGTCCACGCTCCTTCTCGGGAATGGAGGTGTAGCCGGAAGGGACCGTTTGGAGCCCGGCTTTCTGGGCCGTCCAGCCAATCTTACCCTGCAAGTTGCACGTACATTGCCGCACAGCCTTGCCAGAAGGCTTTCATGGGTAGAGCGTAGGAGCAAGACAAGCTCCGCTAAGTGGTCTACAACGGGCAAAGATCTCCCGAGGGGCCCCCGTGGCCGACACTTCTCCTGCAAGTTGCACGGCAAGCCGCAAGATTCTTAAATCTTCCCTTGCTGAAAGTATTGCAGCATCGACGACCTCGGGGGACGATCAGAGCCAGGAGGGAGCTCGACGTGGTGAGGAGGCCTGAGATGACGACACGGCCGCCCACACCGAGCCTTCCGCTTCCGCTGGCGAGCCCCCGCAGGGGCCGCCTCTCCGGCAACGTCGCCGTCCCGGATACGAAACTCCACCCCAGGGAGGCCACTTGCCGGAAGGATCGCGCATTCGCCTAGAAAACACCGCGCGAGTCTGCTCATTCGAGCACCAAAAAAGCCGGACCGAGGCTGACCACCGGTTCACCGCATATGGGCTGCCACCCTGCGGAAGAACCGGTCATCAGCCGTCGGACCGGCCAAGAAGCCACCTCTAAAATGCCGCGAAAGGGGTCTTCTATGTACTCACAAGGTACCAAGGGACTCAGCCGAATCAAGTCCTGGATCCAGGAACTCATGGCGCCGGCCGACTACCGAATCTGCGTCGAGCCCGACGAATTCGCAATCCGCAGGGGCTGGACCGTGACGAGGACCGGTTTCGGTTCCCGGCGCTACCGCGACCCACGCTTCGACCAGCTCCGCCTCCCACGCAAGGTGACCGAGGAGGTGTCCTGACGATGCCGAGGAATCCGCGTAACCAGATCTTCCCCGCCAACGAGGACCTCCCGGCCGCCGGGGGCGGCGGGCCGCTGGTCAGGCTCTGGCGGGCCCGCGCCGAGCTGCTGCTGCTCGCCGGGCTGGCGCTGTTCACGCTGACGCTCATGAGCGCCGCCCAGGAGGGTCGCTGGATGCCGTTCATCCTGCTGGCCGGCGCCGTCTCGGTGCCCGCCGCCACCAGGACGGGCCGCAACTGGATCACGGCCCACGTCTGGTGCGTCATCTCCCGGCACCGCCTGCACCGGGTCTGCCTGGAGACCACCATGCACACCAGGGCCGGTCGCATCCCGCTGGTGCTGTGGATCACGCCTACAGCCACCGGCGAGAAGGCGCTGGTGCTGGTCAGGGCGGGCATCAGCGCCGAGGAGTTCGAGGCCTACAGCGCCGAGATCGCCGCCGCCTGCTGGGCGCGCAGCGTCAACGTCTACCGGCACCGCACGCGGGCCCAGCTCCTGATCGTGGAGATCGTCCGGCGTGACGAGGTGCCGGGGGCGCTCTCCCCCGGCCTGGAGCGCCTGTACGGCCGCCGCGCCTGGATCTCCATGAGACCCGACCTCGAGGAGCCGCCCGATCTGCGCACCGAGCTGGCGCTTCCCCTGATGGGCCGATGAGACCCACCTGAGACCTGGGGAATCCGGGAAATTCCCCGGGGGGCGAAGCCCCGGAGACCGCGGGGGCTCCGGGGCTTCCCCATGGGCGGGGAGCGCGCGAAGATGAGTTCAGCTGGCGAACTCAGGAGTCGTGATGACCTCGACCGTCCACCGGACCTGCCCCCTGTGCGAGGCCGTCTGCGGCCTGACCCTCACCCTCGACGCTGGCGGGCACGTGACCAGCGTCAGGGGCGACAAGGACGACCCGTTCAGCAAAGGGTTCATCTGCCCCAAGGGGGCCAGTCTCGGGCGGCTGGACGAGGATCCCGACCGGTTGCGCAAGCCGCTGATCAGGGAGGGCGAGCTGTGGCGCGAGGTCGGCTGGGAGGAGGCGTTCGAGGCCGTCAGGGCGGGGCTGGACCGGGTCTCCGACCGCCGCTCCGTCGCCGTCTACCTGGGCAACCCGAGCGCCCACACCATGGCAGGCGCCCTGTACGGCGCGCCGCTGATCAAGTCGCTCGGCACCCGTAACGTCTACTCCGCCAGCACCGCCGACCAGATGCCGAAGCACGTGGCCTGCGGGCTCATGTTCGGCCATCCGCTGGCCATCCCCGTGCCCGATCTCGACAGGACCGACTACCTGCTGATGCTGGGCGCCAACCCGCTGGAGTCCAACGGCTCGCTGTGCACCGCGCCCGACTTCCCCGGGCGGCTCAAGGCGTTGCGGGGGCGCGGGGGGCGGCTCGTGGTGGTGGATCCGCGCCGCACGCGTACGGCCGCGCTGGCCGACGAGCACCTGTTCGTCCGCCCGGGCACGGACGCCTACCTGCTGTTCGGCATCGTGCACACCCTGTTCGCCGAGGACCTGGCCAGGCCGCTCGCCGAGGTCAACGGGCTGGCTGAGGTGCGCGAGGCGGCCAAGCACTTCCCGCCTGAGAGCGTGGCCCGGCGCACCGGGGTGCCCGCCGAGGTGATCGTGCGGCTGGCCAGGGAGCTGGCGGCGGCGCGTACGGCCGCCGTGTACGCCAGGATCGGCACCTGCACCACCGAGTTCGGCACGCTGGCCCAGTGGCTGGTGGACGTCGTCAACGTGCTCACCGGCAATCTCGACCGGCCGGGTGGCGCGATGTTCCCGAAGGCCGCCACCGAAATGCGCGCGCGGCGACGGCCGTACGGTGTCGGGCGGTGGAGCAGCCGGGTCAGGGAGTTGCCCGAGGCGAACGGTGAGCTGCCGGTGGCCACCCTCGCCGATGAGATCGAGACACCCGGTGAAGGGCAGATCAAGGTCCTGTTCACGGTGGCGGGCAATCCGGTGCTCTCCGCGCCCAACGGGGATCGGCTGGACGCGGCCTTCGGGCGGCTCGACTTCATGGTGAGCGTGGACCCGTACCTGAACGAGACCACCAAGCACGCGCACGTCATCCTGCCCCCGCCCCGCGTCCTGCAGTCGGGGCACTTCGACTTCGCGCTGCTCGGGTTCGCCGTGCGCAACTACGCGCGTTACTCGCCGCCCCTGCTGCCGCTGGACGAGCGGCCGTCGGAGGCGCAGATCCTGGCCAGGCTGGCCGTGATCGCCTCGGGGCTGGAAGGTGACCTCGACGCGTTCGTCATCGACGACACGCTGCGCAAGGCCACGCAGACGCCCGGCTCGGGGGTCGAGGGGCGCGACGTGGCGGAGCTGCGGGAGCTGCTGGACGGCGAGTCGGGCGGCGAACGGCGGCTCGACCTCATGCTCAGGCTCGGCCCGTACGGCGAGTGGGCCGGCAAGGGTGACCTGTCGCTGCGCAAGCTGCTCGACAACCCGCACGGCGTCGACCTGGGCGCGCTGGAGCCGCGCCTCGGCGAGGTGCTCAGGACGGCCTCGGGGCTGATCGAGCTGGCCCCGCCACAGCTCATGCAGGACGTGGAACGGCTGCGCGGCCGACTGGAGGAGGAGCCGCCGGAGATGGTCCTCATCGGCCGGCGCCACCTGCGCTCCAACAACAGCTGGATGCACAACGTGGGCCCGCTGGTCGGTGGCAGCAACACGTGCACGCTGCAGATCAACCCGGCCGACGCGGAACGGCTGGGGCTGGCCGGCCAGGCCGTGGTGCGCTCGGCGAAGGGCCAGGTCACGGTGCCCGTCGAGCCCACCGACAGCATCATGCCCGGCGTGGTGAGCCTCCCCCACGGCTGGGGCCACGCGGGCAGCACGCAGAGCGTGGCGGCCGGGCACGCGGGCGTCAGCGCCAACGCGTTGACGGACGAAACCACCATTGATGTTCCAAGTGGTAACGCAGTGTTCAACGGAGTTCCGGTCACGATTTCACCAACCGGGGTGATCACCGCACAATAGGGTGTCGCGCGTGACTATCGCGCCAGAAGAGGACCGCCTGAACGCCCAGATCGCCTTCGCCATCGAGATCGACAAGTTGAAGCGGGTCATCCGCCGCAACCATCTGATGGACGGCTCGCGGCGGGAGAACACCGCAGAGCACTCCTGGTACGTGGGCACGCTGGCGATGGTCCTCGGCGAGCATGCCCCACCCGGAACCGACCTGCAACGGGTGGTGGCCATGTTGTTGGTGCACGACCTGGTGGAGATCGACGCCGGTGACACCTTCATCTACGACCCCGTGGCGGTGGCCGCGCAGGCCGAGGCCGAGCGGGCCGCCGCCGACCGCATCTTCGGGCTGCTGCCGGCCGAGCAGGGCGCGCTGATGCGTGAGCTGTGGGCCGAGTTCGAGGACAGGAAGACGCCGGAGGCGAGATTCGCCAAGGCGCTCGACCGTTTCGCCCCCATCCTGGCCAACCACCACAACGAGGGCGGCACCTGGCCGCTGTTCAAGGTCACCGCCACACAGGTGAAGGAGAAGGTCCGGATCATCGAGGAGGGCTCGCCCTCGCTGGGCGCGTACGCCCTGGAGCTGGTCGAACTCTCCGTGGCCAGGGGGCACCTGCCCGAGTGACCCCCGCAAGGCCGGGGTAGGGGACTTGTCGTGAAAGAGACAGTACGAGCGAGACGTCGGCAGTTGCGGGGTTTCGCCGGGCCGGTCGCCATCGCCGATCGGCTCGAGAAGTCGAAGGCCATGGACTCGCCGATCAGGGGACTCGCCAAGGCCGTGCGCCGGCGGCTGCGCCAGGGCCGGCTGCGTGACGTGCTGCACGGCGTACCCCTCGGGGAGCCCGTGCACCCGCCGCTGGCGACGGTCTCCCTGGGCTGCTGGCTCTCCACGGCCGTGCTGGACCTGGCCGACGCCGATCCACGCGCCTCGCGCCTGCTGCTGGCCACCGGCCTGATCAACGCGCTGCCCACGGCGGCGGCGGGGCTCACGGACTGGTCCTCGCTCCACCGCGAGCAGCAGCGGGTGGGTTTCGTCCACATGCTGGCGAACGCGGCCGCGCTCGGCCTGTTCTCCGCCTCCCTGCTGGCGCGCCTGCGCGGGCACGAGCGGCCCGGCCGGATGATGTCGTACGCGGGGCTCGCCGTCGGCGGGCTCGGCGCCTATCTCGGCGGGCACCTGGCCCATCGCCAGGCGGCGGGCGCCAACCACGCGCCGCAGGTGACGCACCTGGTGCCGCTGGGCTGGCACGACCTGTGCCCGCTCAAGGACCTGCCCGACGGCCGGCCCGTGGCCAGGCGGCTCGGCTACATCCAGCTCTTCGTGCTGCGCCAGGGCGAGGGCGTCACCGTGCTGGCCGACCGGTGCCCACATCTGGCGGGTCCGCTGCACCAGGGCAGGCTCGTGATGGAGGACGGCGAGGCGTGTGTGGTGTGCCCGTGGCACAGCAGCACGTTCCGGCTGTCCGACGGATCGGTCAGGCACGGGCCCGCGACCGCGCCCGCGCCGGTGTTCGAGACGCGGATCAGGAGGGACGGCACCATCCAGGTGCGGCCGGGGTTGACCTGAAGTTTGGTTGAGGTCCTACGGTCGGGGCCATGAGCAAGATTCTGGTGACCGGCGCGACCGGCAACGTCGGCAGTCATGTGGTGTCCCAGCTCGCCGGGGCGGGGCTGGAGGTACGGGCGTTCGCCAGGCGCCCCGAGCGGGTGCGGGCGGATGTGGAGGTCGTCCAGGGCGACCTGTACGAGCCCGAGACGCTGGAGCCCGCGCTGAAGGACGTCGAGAGCGTGTTCCTGCTCTGGCCAGGCTTCACGACCGGCAACGCCGCCGAGGTGGTCGCGGCCGTCGCGCGGCACGCGCGCCGGGTGGTGTACCTGTCCGCGCTGGGCGGCGACGGCGCTCCGTCGCACTACGCGGAGATCGAGGAGCTGATCAGGCGCTCCGGGCTCGGGTGGACGTTCCTGCGGCCGGGCGGGTTCGCGGCCAACACGCTGGGCTGGGCGGGGCAGGTCAGGCAGGGCGTGGTGCGCTGGCCGTACGGGGAGGCGTCCAGGGCGCTGATCCACGAGCGCGACATCGCCTCCGTAACCGTGCACGTGCTCACCTCGGCCGGGCACAACGGGGCCGCGTACGCGCTCACCGGGCCCGAGGAGCTGACCCAGGCCGAACAGGCGCGCGTGATCGGCGAGGCGATCGGGCGCGTGGTGCGCTGGGAGGAGCAGCCGGTCGAGGAGGCGCGCGAGCGGCTCTTGGCGGCGTGGGGGGAGCCGGCGTTCGTGGAGAGCGCGCTGAGGACCTGGGAGAGCTTCGTGACGCGCCCTGAACGGGTCACCGGCACGGTGGAACGGCTGCTCGGCCGGCCCGCGCTGACCTTCCGCCAGTGGGCGGAAGACCACGCCGCCGACTTCGCCTGATCCGGGGCCCGCTTCAGTCGGGGGAGTCGGCGGGGTGTTCGACGAGGGCGAGGATGCGGCTGGACATGAACCTGGCCGTGCGCACCGGTGTGCCGGTGCGCGTCACCTCGCTCACCTCCACGAGCCCCCGCCGGTTGGCCACCTCGACCCGCCGCCCGGCGCGGGTGGCCGTGATCTCGTACGTGCGGGGGGACGAGTCCCCCGCGTCGATGACGATCTCCACCCGGTCACCTTTCATGACCGAGTTATACCCATCCCGACTTATCCGTACACCAGTACGATAATCGCCATAAGTCCCACGAAAACGATGATCGCCCGCAGCACCCGCGCCGGGATGCGCCGCCCCAGCCTGGCCCCCAGGAACCCGCCCGCGACGGCGCCCAGCGCCACCCCCGCCACGGCCGCCCAGTCCACCTCCGCCACCACCACGAACAGCAGCGCGGCCACCCCGTTGACGATCAGCGCGAGCACGTTCTTGGCCGCGTTGACCCGCTGCAGGCCGTCGTCGAGGAAGATGCCGAGCAGCCCGATCAGCAGCACGCCCTGCGCGGCCCCGAAGTAGCCGCCGTAGATGCCCGAGGCCAGCACGCCCACCCACAGCGCCGCCCCGCCGTGCGCGTGGGGCTGCTCGCGCCGCGCGGCCACCCACGCGTTCAGCCGGGGCTGCGTCATGACGAGCACGCAGGCCACCGCGATCAGCACCACCACCACGAACTCGAACACGTCCGGATCGAGGAACAGCAGCAGGATCCCGCCGATCAGCGCCCCGAGCGCGGAGGCCGCGCCCAGGCGCAGCAGGCGGTCACGCTGGCCGCGGAGCTCGGCGCGGTAGCCGTACGCGGCGGTGTAGGAGCCGGGGACCAGGCCGATCGTGTTGGAGACGTTGGCGGTGACCGGATCGACGCCGAGCGCCACCAGCGTCGGGAACGTGATCAGCGAGCCCGACCCCACCACCGCGTTGATGGCGCCGGCCACCATCCCGGCAGCGCAGATCGCGGCCAGTTCCCATCCGGTCACGCAGACCCCCCGCTCGGACCGCAGCCGCGTCGACGTGCCCGGTCAAGGCCGCGGCGGCAGTCCGTTCGGCAGGGTTCTCACCGGGGGTCCTGGTCTTTCGGGGGAGTGAAGAGGCCGCCAAGGTTCTCCAGGACCTTGCCCATCTCGGATGGGACGATCCAGATTTTATTGGCGTCGCCCTTGGCGATCTCCGGCAGGGTCTGCAGATACTGGTACGCCAGCAGGTGCTGGTCCGGATTGCCCTCGTGAATGGCCTTGAACACCATGCCGATCGCGTCCGCCTGCCCCTTGGCCCGCATCGCCTGGGCCTCCGCCTCCGCCTGCGCGCGCAGCACGGCCGCCTCCGCCTCGCCGCGCGCCCGCAGCACCGACGCCTGCTTCTCGCCCTCGGCCGCCAGGATCGCCGCCTGACGCTGTCCCTCGGCGGTCAGCACGGCGGCGCGCTTGTCGCGGTCGGCGCGCATCTGCTTCTCCATCGAGTCCTGGATGGAGGCGGGCGGGTCGATGGCCTTGAGCTCGACCCGGTTGACCCGGATGCCCCACTTGCCGGTCGCCTCGTCCAGCACGCCGCGCAGGGCGGTGTTGATGTCCTCCCTGGAGGTCAGCGTGCGCTCCAGGTCCATGCCGCCGACCACGTTGCGCAGCGTGGTGACCGTGAGCTGCTCGACGCCGGTCAGGAAGTTCGCGATCTCGTACGTGGCCGCCTTCGGATTGGTGACCTGGAAGTAGATGACGGTGTCGATGGACACCACCAGGTTGTCGGAGGTGATCACCGGCTGCGGCGGGAACGACACCACCTGTTCCCGCAGGTCGATCAGGTCCTTGATGCGGTCGATGAACGGCACCACCAGGTTGAGCCCCGGGGTCAGCGTGCGGTGGTAGCGCCCGAGGCGCTCGATGATGGCGGCCGTGGCCTGCGGGATGATGCGAATCGTCCTGGCCACTCCGAAGCCCACCGCGGCGACCACGACGATGGCGACGATGAGCTGTTCGACGGACATGGCGACGCTCCGGAGCCGAGGAAACCGACTCCGCAGATCCTATGGGGTTTCAGGTTTGGGCGTCTTTTATCGTCATAAATGGTGATCTAGTGAGCGCGCGCGTACCAGCGGCCCTCGGCGCTGCGCTCCAGTGAGAGCGGCACCCCGAACGTCTCGGAGAGCGTGTCGGAGGTCATGACGTGGTCGAGCGGCCCCTGGGCCACCACCGAGCCGTGGCGCAGCAGCAGACCGTGGGTGAACCCGGCCGGCACCTCCTCCACGTGATGCGTCACCAGCACCAGCGTCGGCGAGCGGTAGTCGCCGGCCAGCAGCGACAGGCGGCGCACCAGGTCTTCCCTGCCGCCCAGGTCGAGCCCGGCGGCCGGCTCGTCGAGCAGGAGCATCTCGGGGTCGGGCATGAGCGCCCGCGCGATCTGCACCCGCTTGCGCTCGCCCTCCGACAGGGTGCCGAACCGCCGCCTGATCAGGTGGGCCGCGCCCAGCATGTCGATCAGCTCGACGGCCCTGGTGACGTCGTTGGAGTCGTATTCCTCCGTCCAGCGACCCATGATCCCGTACGAGGCCGTCAGCACGAGGTCGATGACCTTCTCCTCCGGCGGGATGCGCTCGGCCAGCGCGGCGCTCGCCAGCCCGATCCTCGGCCGCAGGTCGAACACGTCGGCCTGACCCAGCCGCTCGCCCAGCACCTCGACCACACCGTCACTCGGATAGAGCAACGTGGCCGCGACCTGCAGCAGCGTGGTCTTGCCCGCGCCGTTGGGACCGACGACGACCCACCGCTCGTCAGCGTTGACCGTCCAGTCGATGCCGCGCAGCAGGGCCGCTCCGTCGCGCCTGACGGCGACGTCCTGGAGCCGCAGCACCTGACCACCCATCCCCGATACCTCCTTAGGAGTCACCCTCGGGACAAACCTATTGCAGGGCGAGCGCTTATCGTGGATCGGTGCGCCCTGAATCGACTGTCTGCCCATCCCTGGTCGCCTGGGGCAACGCGTGGCTGTCCGGTCACGTCGGCCTCGATGAGGCGGCTGACCACGTCGAAGCCGCCGGCGGGCCCGTCGTCGCCGGCGACGTCCCCTTGCGTAAATACCTCGCAAACCTGCGCGGCGGCGGCCTGCGCGAGGTGCGGCTGGCCCTGCCCGCCCCGGGCGATCCGCTCGGGCTGTCGGGGCCCGCGTCGTTCAACTCCGCCGCCGTCGACGCCGGCCAGGCCGTCATCGCCGTGCTCGGCGACCGCAACCTCGGGCTCGTGCCGGTGCCCGACCTGCGCGGGTCGTCGTACGTCGGCGTGCGCCTGGAGATCCACGACGCCGGGCCCGTACGCCATGACCTGCCCACGCTGTCGGAGGCCGAGCGGGAGCTGTCGGACGCGATCCGCGCCGCCACCGAGGCCCTGACCTCGGTCGACGGGCCCGCCCAAGACCGCCCTGAACGGACGCCACGCGGCGGTGAGCTCGCGCCCGGCTATCCTGGCCGGGCGCATCGGGTCTCCGCCCTGGCCACCCGGCTGGCCGCCGTGCTGCGCCTGGCCCACGAGCGCGGCCTCACCTCGGGGCAGGTCGCCGCGCGGGCGGCCGCGCTGCGCGAGCTCGACCGGGCGGTGCGCCGCGCGCTCGTGGCGGCCCACCACGCGATCTTCGAGCCGGTCAGGAACCAGTAGCGGCCCGGCCGGCACCCCCGGCACGGCCACCCGAGCCGCCCGCACTGGCACCCGAGCCACCCTCTTCGGGACCTTCCGCGTCATCCCCCGGTCGCTCGCTCAGCCGAGGCCGTGGCGGACGGCGTAGAGGGCGGCCTGGGTGCGGTCCTGCACCCCGAGCTTCATCAGCACGTTGGAGACGTGGGTCTTGACCGTCTTCTCCGCCACGGCCAGGCTCCGCGCGATCTCCCTGTTGGACCGCCCGGCCGCGATGAGCGCCAGCACCTCGCGCTCGCGCTCGGTCAGCGGCACCGGCGCGGGCACGGCGCCGCCGCCTCTGGACGACAACATCGCCTCGGCCGCCTCGGGGGCGAGCAGCACCTGCCCGCCGTGCACCGCCCGCACGGCCTGGACGAGCGCGGGCGGATCGACGTCCTTGTAGAGGAACCCGGAAGCCCCCGCCCGCATCGCCGGCCCCACGTCGGACGGGTCGCTCACCGAGGTCAGCACCACGATCCTGGTCGGCGCGCCGCTCAGCCGCTCAAGCGCGCCGAGCCCGTCGAGCACCGGCATCTTCAGGTCGAGCAGCAGCACGTCGGGCGCCAGCTCCGCCACCAGCTCGACGGCCTGGGCCCCGTCGGCGGCCTCGCCGACGACCGTGATGTCCTCCTGGAGGTCGAGGAACGTGCGCAGCCCCTGCCGCACCACCGGATGGTCGTCGGCGATCAGCACCCGGATCACCCGACCACCTCCACCGGATGGTCGTCCGCGATCAGCGCCCGCATCCTCCGCCCACCTCCACTCGCACGATGGTGCCGTTGCCGGGAATCGACTCCACGGTCATGACGCCGCCGATGGACTCGGCCCTGTCGCGCATCGAGGCCAGCCCGAGCCCGCGTGACTCCCCGGGTTCGAAGCCCTTGCCGTCGTCGCTCACCTCCAGCGTCAGCCCGCCGTCCGTGGCGCACAGGCGCACGGAGACCAGGTCGGCGCTGGAGTGGCGGAGCGCGTTGTGCAGCGCCTCCTGGGCCACCCGCAGCACCGCCACCTCCACCTCCGGGTCGAGCGGCGCCAGGTCGCCGCACTCGAACGTGACCAGGGCCGGATGGAGCCGGTCGAGCATGCGCACGTGCTTGCGCAGCGTCTCGGACAGCCCGTGCCGGTCGAGCTCGGCCGGGCGCAGCTCGACGATCACCGCCCGCAGCTCCGCCAGCGCCTCGCCCGCCAGCCGCTGGACCCGGTCGAGCTCGGCGGCGGCCTTGTCGGGCGCCTTGGCCAGCAGGTCGCCGGCGGCCTGAGCGGAGAGCCTGAGCGAGAACAGCTTCTGGGTGACCGCGTCGTGCAGCTCTCTGGCGACCCTGTTGCGCTCCTCCATCATGGCCAGCTCGCGCCCGCGCTCGTAGAGCCTGGCGTTGATCAGCGCGATCGAGGCGTGCGCGGCGAACAGCGTGAGCAGCTCCTCGTCGTCTCGCGTGAAGCCGCCGCCCGAGCGCTTGTTGGCCAGGAAGATGATGCCGAGCACCCGCCCGCGGTCGCGGATCGGCATGCCGAGGAAGTCACGCATCACCGGATGGGCCTTCGGCCACCACTCGAACCTCGGATCGCTGCGCAGGTCGGGCAGCCTGACCGGCGCGCCGTCGCGGAGCATCGCGCCGAGCATGCCGTGCTGCCTGGGCAGCGGGCCGATCGCCTCCCACTGCTTGTCGGTCAGGCCCTCGGCGACGAACTCGGCGAACGAACCGTCGTCGTCGGGCACGCCGAGCGCGGCGTAGCGGGCGTCGAGCAGGCGCTGCGCCGAGCGTACGACGACCTGCAACACCTCGCGGACCGACAGGTGGCGGGTGACCGCGAGCACCGCGGAGCTCACCGCCTGAAGGATCTCGTCCCGGTCTGAGGTCACGGCCCCACTCTATGGTCCGGCTCCGACAGAACCACGGGTCCCCGGACCTAGGACGATGTGCCCAGAACGGGGCGGGTCCACAGCCCGATGTGCCGTGCCCGCGGCGTTCCTAGCGTCGGTTTCATGACGAACACGACGAAGACCGCACTCATCACCGGAGCCTCCCGCGGGCTCGGCCTCGCGCTGGCGCGCTCCCTGGCGGCCGCGGGCTGGAACCTCGTCCTCACCGCCCGCGGGACCGCCGAGCTGGAGCGGGCCGCCGCCGAGCTGGGCGCGACCGCGATACCGGGCGACGTCACGGACCCTGAGCACGTACGGCGGCTGGCCAGGGCGGCGCCCGAGCTGGACCTGCTCGTCAACAACGCCAGTGACCTGGGCGTGACGCCGCTGCCGCCGCTCGCCGGCTATCCGCTGGAGGCGTTCAGGGTGCTGCTGGAGACGAACGTGACCGCGCCGCTCGCCCTCGTCCAGGCCACGCTGCCCGCGCTCCGGGCGTCCGGCGGCGCGATCGTGAACGTCACCTCGGACGCCGCCACGGGCGCGTACGAGGGCTGGGGCGGCTACGGCGCCACCAAGGCCGCGCTGGAGCAGCTGTCCAACGTGCTGTCGGCCGAGGAGCCTGGCCTGCGCGTCTGGTGGGTCGACCCGGGCGAGATGAACACCCGCATGCTGGCCGACGCCGTGGGCCGGGAGGAGGCGGCGGGCGCGGCCGACCCGGCCAAGGTGGCGGCCGCGCTGGCCGAACTGGTGAGCTCCCGCCCGGCCAGCGGCAGGGTGAGCCTGCAATGACCGCCGTGCCGGACTTTCTGGGGCTGGACTCTCTGGGGAAGGTGAGCCTGCGATGACCGCCTCGCTGGACTTCCTGCTGCCGCCCGGTCTGTCGGCCACGGAACCGCCCGAGGCCAGGGGGCTGGCCAGGGACGCCGTGCGCCTGATGGTCTCGCGCGGCGCCGCCGAGCCGGGCCACCACCACTTCAGCGACCTGCCGCGGCTGCTGGATCCGGGCGACCTGATCGTGGTGAACAACTCGGCGACCCTGCCGGCCGCCGTCCGGCTGGACCGCCTGGCCGTGCACTTCTCCACCGCGAGGAACGACGGGACGTGGCTGGTGGAGCTGCGCCGGCGCACCTCGAAAGCGTCGGAGCCGTACGCGGGCGGCGAGCCGGGCGAGTGGCTGCCGCTGCCGGGGCGGGCCACGCTGCGGCTGATCGAGCGGGAGACGCCGCGGCTGTGGCGGGCCGAGCTCGACCGGGACGTGCCGGCGTACCTGCGGGTGCACGGCACGCCGATCCGCTACTCGTACGTGGAGCGGGACTGGCCGATCGAGGCGTACCAGACCGTGTTCGCGACCGTGCCGGGAAGCGCGGAGATGCCGAGCGCGGCCAGACCGTTCACCGCGGAGCTGGTGACGGCGCTGGTGGCACGCGGGATCGGCATCGCGCCGATCACGCTGCACACGGGGGTGGCCTCGCCGGAGAAGGACGAGCCGCCCTACGCGGAGCGGTACGAGGTGCCCGCGTCCACCGCGCGGCTGGTCAACCTGACCAGGGCGAACGGCGGGCGGGTGGTGGCGGCGGGGACGACCGTCGTACGGGCGCTGGAGACCGCCGCGGGGGCGGACGGCCTGGTCACGGCCGCCGCGGGCTGGACCAGGCACGTGGTGACGCCCGAGGGCGGCGTACGGGCCGTCACGGGGTTGATCACGGGTCTGCACGAGCCCCGCTCCAGTCATCTGCTCATGCTGACCGCCATCGCGGGGCGGCCGGCACTGGCCCGCGCGTACGAGGAGGCGTTGCGTGAGGGATATCTGTGGCACGAGTTCGGCGACACGCACCTGATACTGAAGTAATCGGCTTTACATAGATTTTGCATACGTGATAGGAAAAGCCGACATTCACGGGGGCTTAGTCTGTCGCGTCCCCGCATTCCTCTCACAACGGAGACGTTGAATGCATAACTCGGTTACCAAGGTCGCCTCGCTCGGCTTACTCGCGGGCGTCCTGCTCCTCCCGGCGGTTCCGGCCGCCGCCACCACGACCGCGAGCAGCACCACCGCGGTCAGCGCGTCCGTCCTGGACGACCCGTTCAACGTCTTCAAGGTGACCGTCAAGGCCCCGAAGAAGGTCAAGGCCGGGGGCAAGATCACGTACCAGGTCAAGGCGCTCAACACGGGCCCGTACGAAGCGGACGTCTGGTTCCTCGGCGGCCAGTTCCCCAAGGGCGTCGACCTGAAGCGGGTCAGCTACCGCAGCAGCGTCAAGAAGACCCAGTGCTTCTCCGAAGGGCGGGCGTTCCTGTGTTTCGCGCCCAAGACCGTGAAGAAGGGCGAGTCGGTCTCCTTCTCCTTCTACACGAAGCTCACGAAGAAGGCGAAGGGCACCCAGACCGCGGCGCTCGGCATCATCTCCTATGACGTCCAGACCGGCATGGAGAACCTGAGCAAGGAAGAGCTGGACCGGCTCGGAATCCCGGCTCACGGCTACCTCAAGGCGGTCAAGACCACGATCGTCCGCTAGTTCCCGCACCCTGCGCCCGTGCCCGAATGCCCAACCTGCTTCACGAGCATCGGACCGGGCGCAGTACCGTGGCTGGATGTGGACCAGCGCACCCTCCTGATCACACTGACCGGCCCTGATCGCCCGGGCGTCACTTCGCGTCTTTTCTCGGTTCTGTCGAAGTTTCCGGTGGCCGTGGCGGACATCGAGCAGGTCGTCATCCGAGGCAGACTCACCTTGGGCGTGCTCGTGGCGTACACGGGCGGCCCCTCGACCGGCACCGGCACCACCCTCGGCGCGATGTGGACCGCCGTCGAGAGGGTGGCCGAAGACCTCGGCATGGAGGTGGAGCTCTCCACCGGATCGACGGCCAAGGAGGCGCGCCGCCGCGGCCGCCTGTCGGTCAGCGTGCTCGGCGCCACCCTCCAGCCGGCCGCCATCGCCGGCATCGCCGGCCGCATCGCCGCCGCCGGTGCCAACATCGACCGCATCGAACGCCTCGCCCAGTGGCCCGTCACCTGCATCGAGCTGTCCGTCTCCGGCGCCGACCCCGACGCGCTGCGCGTGGAGCTGGCCGCCGAGGCCGCCGCGCAGGAGGTCGACGTCGCCGTGCAGCGCACCGGCCTGTCCCGCCGGGCCAAGCGCCTCATCGTCATGGACGTCGACTCGACCCTCATCCAGGGCGAGGTCATCGAGCTGCTCGCGGCGCACGCCGGCTGCCTGGAGGAGGTCGCCCGGGTCACCGAGGAGGCCATGCGCGGCGAGCTCGACTTCGCCGAGTCCCTGCGCCGCCGGGTGGCGCTGCTCGAAGGACTGCCGGCCGAGGTGTTCGAGCACGTGCGCAAGGAGGTCGTGCTCACCCCAGGGGCGCGCACGCTCGTCCGCACGCTCAAGCGGCTCGACTACCGCTTCGCCATCGTCAGCGGCGGCTTCACCCAGATCACCGACGGGCTGGTCGAGGAGCTCGGCATCGACTACTCGGCGGCGAACGTGCTGGAGGTCGTCGACGGCCGGCTGACCGGGCGCGTCGTCGGCGAGATCGTGGACCGGCCGGGCAAGGCGCGGGCGCTGGAGCGGTTCGCGCGCGAGGCGCGGCTGCCGATCTCGCAGACGGTGGCCATCGGCGACGGCGCCAACGACCTGGACATGATCGCGGCGGCCGGGCTCGGCATCGCCTTCAACGCCAAGCCCGTCGTACGCCAGGCGGCCGACACCGCCGTCAACACGCCCTACCTCGACTCGATCCTCTACCTGCTGGGCATCTCGCGCGACGAGGTCGAGGCGGCCGACGCCGAGGACGGCGCGCTGACCGGCTCCTAGTGCTCCTTGGGGTCCCAGTGGGAGATCAGGCGGCCCTCGCCCGGGTGCAGCTCCTCCCACGGCGACTCCACCCCGATCACCGCGTACGCGCCCGGCCGGAACGTGTAGTCGCCCGCGGCCAGCGCCACGGCCAGCTCGTGCACGCCCGGGTTGTGCCCGCACAGCACCACCGTGCCGAGGCCGGGGTCGGCACGGCGGACCAGCTCCAGCAGCTCCTCCGGGTACGCCTCGTAGATGTCGCGCTCGTAGCTGATCTCCGCGCCGGGGAAGGCCAGCTCGGCGGTGCGCCTGGTCCTGAGGGCCGGCGAGCAGAGCACCACGTCGGGGTCGAGGCCGACCGCCCTGAGCTCGTCGCCCGCCCGTCTGGCGTCCCGCTCGCCGCGGTCGGTCAGCGGGCGCTCGCGGTCGGCCAGACCGGGCACGTGGGCGGCCTTGGCGTGACGCAGCACGATCAGAGTACGCACGAGGTCATCCCGTCTTCGAGGCCCAGACGGCCAGCCCTACGATCACGGCCAGGACGGCGAGCATCCCCAGCAGGATGAGGCCCAGGGTCTTTCCGCCACTGGGCGGCTTGTCATCGTTCACGCGCCCAGTTTCCCATCGAGGGGGCCTGGGGCCGCGCCCGGCTCGGGTGCGGCCAGGCGCGCATGCGCGAGACACCCCGCACATGCGGCGAGGCACCCGCTCCCTTCGCCATCGGGGAGCGGGTGCCTCGGTGTCTCTTCGTGCCGGTTACCTCGGGCGAACGGTCACGTCGCCACGGGCTCGTGCTCGCGGTCGTTGTTGTTGTCGCTGGCCGGCGCGTTGCTCACGGAGCGCCGCTTGGAGATGACGATGGCCGCGACCACCACGCCCACCGCCACCACGGTGATGCCGATGCGCAGGCCCGGGTTGCCCGCGTAGAGCACCACGGCCGGGGCCACCAGCAGCGCCACCAGGTTCATCACCTTGATCAGCGGGTTGATGGCCGGGCCCGCGGTGTCCTTGAACGGGTCGCCGACCGTGTCGCCGATGACCGTGGCCTCGTGCGCGGGGGAGCCCTTGCCACCGTGGTGCCCGTCCTCGACGAGCTTCTTGGCGTTGTCCCAGGCGCCGCCGGAGTTGGCCAGGAAGACGGCCATCAGGGTGCCGCAGGCGATGGCTCCGGCCAGGAACGCGCCCAGTGGCGCGTAGCCCAGCGCGAAACCGACCGCGATCGGCGTCATGACCGCCAGCAGGCCGGGCGTGGCCAGCTCGCGCAGCGAGTCGCGGGTGCAGATGTCCACGACGCGGCCGTACTCGGGCAGCTCGGTGCCGTCCATGATGCCGGGATGGTTGCGGAACTGGTCGCGTACCTCGAAGACCACCCGCATCGCGGCCCGTCCGACGGCCATGATCGCCAGGCCGGCGAACAGGAACACGACTGCCGCGCCGATGATGAGCCCGACGAGCACGTTGGGGTTGTCGATGCCCAGGTTGAAGTTCTGGAAGCTGCCCAGCGCGCCCTTGATCGCCGCGTCGGCCTTGGCCAGCTCCAGCTCCACGGCGGTGCGGAAGGCGCCGAACAGCGCCGTGGCCGCCAGCACCGCCGTGGCGATGGCGATGCCCTTGGTGATCGCCTTGGTGGTGTTGCCCACCGCGTCGAGGCTGGTCAGGACGCGGGCACCCTCACCCTCGACGTCGCCCGACATCTCCGCGATGCCCTGGGCGTTGTCGGAGACGGGGCCGAAGGTGTCCATCGAGACGATGACGCCGACCGTGGTCAGCAGGCCGGTGCCGGCCAGGGCCACCGCGAACAGCGCGATCGTCACGTTCCCGAAGCCGAGCAGGAACGCGCCGTAGACCGCGCCGCCGATGATCAGGGCCGAGTAGACGGCCGACTCCAGGCCGACGCTGATGCCGGCCAGGATGACGGTCGCCGGGCCGGTGGCCGAGCTCTCGCCGATCTCGCGTACGGGGCGGCGGTTGGTCTCGGTGAAGTAGCCGGTGAGCAGCTGGATGGCACTGGCCAGCACCAGGCCGATGAGCACCGCGCCGATGGCGATGAGCCTCGGGTCGGCGTCGGACTGCACGCCGGCGTTGGTCAGGCCGGAGAAGCTGCTCGGCAGGTACCAGAACGCCGCCGCGGCGACGAGGACGGCCGAGATGGCGGCCGAGATGAAGAAGCTGCGGTTGATCGCCGCCATGCCGTTGCGGTCGCGGTCGCGCATCCCGGTGACGAAGATGCCGATGATCGCGGTGATGACGCCGATCATCGGGACGATCAGGGGGAACACCAGCCCCTGCTCGCCGAAGGCCACCTTGCCCAGGATGAGGCTGGCGACCAGCATGACCGCGTACGACTCGAACAGGTCGGCCGCCATGCCGGCGCAGTCGCCGACGTTGTCGCCCACGTTGTCGGCGATCGTGGCCGCGTTGCGCGGGTCGTCCTCGGGGATGCCCTGCTCGACCTTGCCGACCAGGTCGGCGCCGACGTCGGCGGCCTTGGTGAAGATGCCGCCGCCCACTCGCATGAACATCGCGAGCAGCGCCGCACCGAAGCCGAAGCCTTCGAGCACGCCCGGCGCGTCGCCCTGGTAGACGAACACGACCACGGCCGCGCCCAGCAGGCCGAGGCCCACCGTGAACATGCCGGCCACACCACCGGTGCGGAAGGCGATGCGCATGGCGCGCTTCTCGCCCGAGTCGTTGGCCGCGGCGGCCACGCGCACGTTTCCGCGCACGGCCAGCCACATGCCCATGAATCCGGTCAGCGCGGAGAAGACCGCACCGACCACGAAGAAGATGGAACGTCCGATGCGGACGTCGGTTTCTCCAGGTAGCAACAGCAACAGGAAGGGAATCACGACGACGAAGATCGCCAACGTGCGGAACTGACGCGTGAGATAAGCGGCGGCGCCTTCTTGTACGGCACGCGCGATGTTCTGCATGCGTTCGGTGCCCTGGCCGGCGGACAGCACTTCGCGCACCAGGCCGCCGGCGACGGCTAGCGCGATCAGTGCGACCGCGGCGACCACGATCACGATGGTGAGATTGTTTGCGCTCAGGGCCAGATTGGACGCTGGCTCCGCTGCCAGCATGTGCCTGCTCATCGTTCTCCTCGGCAAGACCGGTCGTCCTGCCCGGGCGGTGCTGCAGTCTTCCTCGGCGGGTGTTGCGGCACCATCCGGGTTGTGGGTGCCGCTTCCGGTTGAATCCGCGTTCCGCCGGATCACCTTGGCCGGTGCCGGGAGTCTACGCAGGCACTCCGCGGATATGAAGGCTCTCGCGCCCGCTAATTGTGGCAGTGTCTAGTAATCCCCTGCCAGTGACCCGATTTGTGATCTGACAAGGTGAATTTCCACCGCTTTACGGTCGCAGCAAGACAGGGTAACGGTCAGACCGAAACTGTGTTTTGCAGGCAGGATCACGGAGCGCCCGCCTCCGTCAACCTTGGGTACCGAACGAGGCTGGGACCAGCCGGTTCGGCGGCGGCCGGCTCTTCCCCGCGCCGATAGGGTTGCGCCAAAAAACGGAGATCGACTTGTCACGATTAGCCCTGGCCACTTGGCTGGGGGCGCTGTGCGCCGCGCTCTTCCCCACCTGGCAGATCTGGCGCGATCACTTCGGCGAACCGGAGAGCTTCTCCTGCGGCGGACTGTTCTTCCGGGGCACGAGCGTCTGGCGCGAGCAGTTCGACCTGATCGCCATGCCGCTGCGCGCGGACGCGAACGCCGTGCTCTATTACGCCTTCGCCGTGGGAGCTCCGGCGATCGTGGTGCTCGTGTGCCTCGGGCGGTGGCATTCGGCGCTCGCGGGGCGGCGGGCGGCGGCGGTGCTCGGCCTGACCGCCCTCCTCAACCCGATCCTCTACCCCTACTTCGACCTGCGCGAGTGCCGGCCCGTCCCGCTGCTCAGCGGTCAGTGGTTCGGCGAGGTGCTCGGCGGATGGAGCTCCACCAGCGCCTCTCTGCTGGTGGCGGCCGGGCTGGTGCTGGTCGCCACCCGATGGCTCGGCCCCGCGGAGGAGCCTCTCGCGCGACCGGCCACCTTCCCCTGGCCGCGGATCGCGCGGTGGACGCTGCTGCTCGTGATCGACTACCTCGCCGTCCTCACGGTTCTCCGGATCGTCTTCACCCTGCTCGACCGGAGCCCGGACGCCCTGGAGTACGGCCTGATCTGCTGGTTCTACCTCGACTACCTGATCGCCGAGCCAGGACGGGCGCTGCTCCTGCCGGTGGTCGTCCTGTACGCCGTGGCCAGGTGCCTGCTCTGGCGGCGCCGGTCAGGCCGTGGCGCCTCCGTCGATCACGTGGTCCGCGCCCACCACGAAACTCGACTCCGCTGACGACAGCCACAGAGCCGCCGCGGCGATCTCCTCAGGGGTGCTGACGCGGCCGATCGGCAGCGCGGTCCTCATCCGCTCGTCGCGGTCGGCGCGGGTCTCCCCCGGCCGCATCGACATGGGCGAGTCGACCGGACCCGGGCTGATGGCGTTGATCCGGACGCCGTCGGCGATGTGGTCGCGGGCGGCGGTGCGGGTCAGGTGGCTCACCGCGGCCTTCGAGGCGGCGTACGCGCTCGCTCCCGCCAGGCGCCAGTGCGCCCCCAGGTTGGAGGCCACGTTGACGATCACGCCGCCGCCGTGCGCCCGCATGTGGGCGATCTCGTGCTTCATCGACAGGAACACGCCCTTGAGGTTGACCGCGAGCACGTCGTCCCAGACGTCCTCGTCGTAGTCGGCCAGCGGCGCCACCCGCCCGAAGACGCCGGCCGCGTTGAGCGCCACGTCGAGGCTGCCGTAACGGGAGACCGCGGCCTCGACCATGGCGGCGACCTCGGCGGAGCGGGTGACGTCCACGGCGAACGCGCTCGCCCGGCCGCCCGCCTCCTCGGCCAGCTTCACCACCTTGGCCAGCCTGGCGGGGTCGCGGCCCGCGACGAGGACGGCGGCGCCCTCCCGCGCGTACGCCAGCGCGGCGGCCCGGCCCACCACCCCGCTCGCCCCGGTGACGAGCGCGACCTTGCCTGCGAAACGTGTAGTCATTTTTCCATACCAATCGTTCTCAAATCTGGATGGCGGCCATGGCCTGATCGACCGCGTCACGCAGCCTGCGCGGGTCGGGGTCGGCCCGGCCGAGCACCCTGACACCCTGCAGCAGCACGAGCAGGAACCTGGCCAGCGCGTAGGGGTCCTTGCCCGCGGCCAGCTCCCCCTGGGCGCGCGCCCTGACCAGCGCGCCGGACAGCGCCGTCTCCAGCTCCGTCCAGCTCCGCGACACCTTGCGGAACATCTCCGCATCGCGCCCGCCGAACTCCACGGCGGTGTTGACGACCATGCAGCCCCGCCGCGCCTCGTCGGCCAGGCATTCGGCGACGTAGCCGTCGAGGAAGGCGCGAATGGCCGGCAGCGCGGGCCCCGGCTGGGACAGCGGCCCGACCACGTCGCGCTGCCGGTCGTAGCGCTCCAGTGCCTTGAGGTAGAGCTCGCGCTTGCCACCGAAGGTGGCGTAGATGCTGGCCCGCGCGATCCCGAGGCGGCCGACGAGGTCGGCCATCGAGGTCGCCTCGTAGCCGCGCTCCCAGAACAGCTCCAGGGCCTGCTGCAGGGCGACCTCGGGATCGAACTCCTTGCTTCTTCCCACACGGGAAAGCTAGCAGCATTGAGAACGTTCGGTCAAAAATCTCCGGCCGGACCGGTGCGGGCCCGGAGCCCGCACCGGTGATCCGCTGCCTTATCGGGGGGTCAGGACCCAGTGCCAGGAGCCGTTCCGATTGGCGTCCTGGTTCAGGGAGAGCTGCGTCATCCTGGAGCCGTCCACGCTGACCAGCACCAGACCCGAGTTGAACTCGTTCTCGCACTCGCCCGCGCAGCCCAGCGCGATGACGTTGTCGTCGTCCGCCCAGGCGTGCAGCTGCAACACCTTCTGCCTGCCCACCACCGCGCCGGTCGCGGCGTCGGTGATCTTCGTCGGCAGTCCCGCCCCGCCCAGGACCAGCTTGCCGTTCGGTGAGGTGGCCGACTGGGACGAGTGGTCGACGTACCGCTGACCCTCGGGCCAGGGCCGCGCCTCTCCGTCCAGGGTGAAGAAGACGCGGTCGGGCCGGGTGGAGGTGGGCCCGTAGATCATCGTGCCGTCCAGGCTCCAGCCGAGATCCTGGCGGGAGCTGACGTTGAAGGGCCTGCCCTCCGGGTCGCCCGGCCTGCTGTCGGCCATGGGCGGCAGCTCGTGGTAGTCGGCCGTGCCCTCCCGCACGTCCACGATGTAGTAGCCGGTGCGCGAGCTCCTGCCGTCCATCGGCGGCATCGCCTGCTCTCCCCTGCCCACGAGGTCGTCGGGATAGCTGGAGTAGGCGGTGGCCAGGATCCTGGTGCCGTCCGGCGACCAGACCGCGGAGCCGACGGGGTGCTCCAGATCGATCCAGGTGAGCATGCGGCGGGTGTTCAGGTCGAGCACGCCCAGCCGCCTGCTGAGCAGGTCGCCTTCGAGCACGGCCGCGACCTGGAGCCCGGGGGCGACGTCCGCCCAGACGTACGGGGTCCGCTCGTAGCCGCCGGTGCGCGGGTCGTACAGGTGCCAGGTGCGCCGGAGGCGCTCGTTCTTCTCGTCGACCACCTCGCGGTTGACGACGTAATAGGCCGACACGGCCATCCTGCCCGCGGCGATCAGCTTCTTCGGCGGGACGTCGGCGGTGTCGGTCCGCACGTCGGTCGGCGCGGGCGACGGGCGGGCCGGCAGCGTGACGCCGTCGGCCGGGCGGATGACGGGCTCGGGCTCCCGCTGCCAGGTGACGAACAAGGCCACGGCCGCGATCATGGCCGCCACCAGGACCGTCGCGCCGACCGGCCGCCAGGCGCGCCTCCGTAGCGCCCGGTCGGCCAGGTCGTGCGGCACCCTGGCCTCGTCGGCCCAGTCCTCGAACGTGTCGCGCAGCAGCCGGGTCACGTGGCCACCTCCAGATCCTGGGCCAGCTCGGGGGCGATCTCGCGCAGCCGGGCCAGCGACCGGTGCGCGGTGCTCCTGACCGTGCCGACGGAGCAGCCCATCACCTGGGCGATCTCCTGTTCCGGCAGGTCCTCGAAATAGCGCAGCACGAGCACCGCGCGCTGGCGGGCGGTGAGTCTGCCCAGCGCGGAGCGCAGCACCAGGCGCAGCTCGCTCTGATGGTGCGGGTCGCGCGCCGCCGTCTCGGGCGGGCTCGCCTGCACCACCTCGCCGCGCCGCGCGCTCGTACGCCACCAGCTGACCTGCTGCCGGTACATGATCTGCCTGACGTACGCCTCCGGTGCCTCCACCCGCCGCCATCTGGTCACCAGTTTGGCCAGCGCGCTCTGCACCAGATCCTCGGCCGCGTGCTGATCACCGCCGGTGAGCAGGAAGCCGAGCCGGATGAGGGCGGGAGATCGGGCGGCGACGAACTCGCGGAAACGCTGCTCGTCCGCGGCGTCCACGGTCACCTCCAAGGGATTGACATCACCCTCTCAGACGCCGCAGGAGCCGCCCGCTATGCGTCCACCGCCTCAACAGGCTCTCCGCCGCCTCGCGAGCGGGCGCTATCTTGCGCAGGACAGCAGGTCCTCGGCCTGTTCCAGGACCAGGTCCGGGTGAACGTCGCGGACCCAGGACTCGTCGTGCGGGCAGCGCTCGGCCCTGGGCTGCACGCCGGGGGCGCCGCAGCGGGGGCAGGCCGTGGTCCAGGAGATGAGCGGCCGGTGCGCGGTCCTGCTGAGCGGGCCGGCGTTGATCAGGTTGCCGCACCAGTAGATCGCGACCGTGGGGGTGCCGACGGCCGCGGCCAGGTGCCGTGGTCCCGTGTCGTTGGCGATCAGCAGGTCGCACCGTTCGTACAGGGCGGCCAGCGCGCCGATGCCGAGCGTGCCGACGACGGGGATCGCCGGCCGGCGCATCGCCGTGACCACCCCCATGACCAGGTCCTTCTCCTCCGTCGAGCCGGTGACGGCGACGGGGCGGCCGAGCGCGTCCCCCACCTCGGCGAAGCGCTCGACCGGCCAGCGCCGCCGGGGATCCCTGGCGCCCGGGTGCACGGCCACGAGCCCGCGCGGCGGCGATCCGAGCGCGCGGGCCAGCTCGGCGCGGTCGTCGCGGGTGATCGCCACCCGCGCCTCCAGCTCGCCGCCCGCCGCCCCCACCAGCGCGGCGACCTGAAGGAAGCGCAGGGTGTCGTGGTGATAGTCCGTGTACGGCACCCAGCGATCCAGGCTCTCAGCCCCCGGCGCCCGCATCCCTGCGGTCACCCGGGCGCCGAGCCGCCGGACGAACGGGTTGGAGAAGCACCCGCCCCCGTGGATCTGGACCACCAGGTCGAACGCGCGCTCCCGCAGCCGCTCGCACAGCCCGTCCGGCACCGGGTGCCCGGGCTCCAGCGTGGAGACGCCGGAGATGGGCGGCAGCGCCACCACGTCGTCCACAGGTCCTGGACGCCCGGTGAGGAAGGCGGCGTGCCAGGCGGCGCCCAGCAGTGTCAGGCGCGCGCCGGGATAGGCCCGTTTGAGCGCTTCCAACGCCGGTACGGCCAGGAGGTAGTCGCCGAGCGCGTTGGCCCGCAACACCGCCAGCCGCCGCACGTCACCGACCAGCGCCGCCGGGCAGCCCGGCGTGGTGAGCACTTCGAGCTCCTGCATGACGAACCGGCTACCCCGGCACTTCGTCCCCATAACTTGAGCAATGTCTGGTTTGAGCAGGGCTTTCCCAGGTACTCGCTCCTCATGGGCACAGACGAGGTCATCGAAGCCGTGGTCGTCGGCGACGTCATGCTCGACTCGTGGCTGCACGGCTCGGCCAAGCGCCTGGCCCAGGAGGCGCCGGTGCCCGTGATGAGCCTGGAGGCGACCGAGGACGCCCCCGGCGGCGCCGCCAACACCGCGGCCAACCTGGTGGCGCTCGGGGCCCGCGTCCGGCTCGTCGGCATCGTCGGCGACGACGCCTGCGGGGAGGAGCTCGTACGGGTGCTGCGCCTGGCCGGCGTCGGGATCGACCTGCTCACCGTGCCGGGGCGGCGCACGGCGCACAAGCGGCGGCTGGTGACCAGCGGCCAGCTCACCGCGCGCTACGACGAGGAGGACCACGGCGTCCTGCCGGAATGGGCCGAGCGGGAGCTGCTGGCACGGCTGGCCCGGTCCGTGGCCGGCGCCGGCGTGGTGGTGGCGTGCGACTACGGCGGCGGGGTGTTCACGCCCGCCGTGCGCCGGGCGCTGGCCGGGGTGCCGCTGCTCGTGGTGGACGCGCACGCGGTGGCGCCGTGGCGTGAGTGCGCGCCCGCCGCCGTGCTGCCCAACTACGAGGAGGTCGTAGGCCTGCTCGGCGGCGTGGCCGGGGCGATCGACCGGCCGTCGTACCTGATGGCCCATTCGGAGCGGGTGCTGGAGCTGACCGGCGCCGCGATCGTGGTGACCACGCTGGACGGGGAGGGGACGCTGCTGCACCGGAGCGGCCGCCCGCCGTACCGGACCTACGCCAGGCCCGCGCCCCAGCACATGGCGACCGGCGCGGGCGACACCTACACCGCCGCGTTCGCGCTCTGGCTGGCCGGCGGCGCCACGCCGGAGGAGGCCGCGGAGGCGGGCCAGGCCGCGGCCGGCGTCGTCGTCCGCCGGCCCGGCACGGCCGTCTGCACCCGGCACGAGCTGCTGCGCGCCCTGCGCCGGCACAAGGGCACGGTGCACCCCGCCGAGCGCCTGGCCCGGCTGCTGGACGAGCACCGGCGCAGGGGCGAGCGGGTGGTGTTCACCAACGGCTGTTTCGACGTGCTGCACCGGGGCCACGTGACGTACCTGGAGCAGGCGGGCCGGCTCGGGGACGTGCTGGTGGTGGCGGTCAACAGCGACGCCAGCGTGACCCGGCTGAAGGGGCCGGGCCGCCCGGTGAACCCGTGCGAGGACCGGATGTCCGTGCTGGCCGCTCTGTACCACGTCGACTACGTGACCGAGTTCGACGAGGACACCCCGGAACGGCTGCTGCGGATGATCCGTCCCGAGTTGTACGTCAAGGGCGGCGACTACACGGCGGAGATGCTCGCCGAGGCGCCGCTGGTCCGCTCGCTGGGCGGCGAGGTCCACGTCCTCGGCCACCTGCCCGACCGCTCGACCACCGCCGTCATCGGCCGCATGCGCTCCCTGCCATGAGCGCTGCGTTCACTATCAGGAAGAGACCGATCATGACCCAGACCCTGAACGCCCCTCCCGAGCTGCACGAGCACGTCATGCTGGAGCACCGGCGGCGGCCGATCATCCGCTCGGCCGCCCGCGGTGCCATCGCGGCCATGGCCATGTCGGGCCTGCGGCGGCTCACCGGCTCGCTGGGCATGTTGCCGGCGACGCCGCCGGAGTCGGTGCTCGAACGGACCGCGCCCACGGCCTTCCACCGCGTGCCCGTACGGCTGCGCCCGGCGGCGGTGGAGCTCGTGCACTGGACCTACGGGGCGGTCGGCGGAGCCGCCTTCGGCCTGCTGCCCCGGGGGCTGCGCCGCCGGCCGTGGGCGGGCCCGGTGTACGGCGTGCTGGCCTGGACGGCCTTCGAGGCGGGCCTGGCACCGGCGCTCGGCCTGCACCGCGGCCACGGCGCGGCGGCCCGGCTGGCGCTGCTGGCCGACCACGTGCTGTACGGCGTCGTGGTGGCCGCCTCCCCCTGGCCTCACGAGGACCGCTGACCGGGGACCTGGGCCGCGCACCGGACCCGGGCGCGCCGCGAGAACCGCTGACGGGTCACTTCAGCAGCGTCTCGGTGAGCCATGGGCGCAGGACCGGCAGTGCGTTCGTCGCCTGCATGGCGCTCATGTGGTCGAGCCCGTCGAGCACAACGACGTCCCAGCCGAGCGCCTCCAGCTCCGCCCGGTGCCGCACCAGCGGCCCGGCGAGGTCGACGACCACGCCGCCCCACCGCTCCTCGTAGGTGATCTTGTCTTCGGCGCCGGCGAAGCACAGCCGGGGGCAGGAGAGCCGGACCGCCGTGTCGTCGAAGCTCTGCAGCGCCTCGTACAGCGTGACGAACTGCTTGCTCTGGTCCACGGTCGTGCTGACCTCGACCGAGGACCAGTCGAAGGCGTCGTCGGAGCTCTTCTCCTTCGGGGCGGGCGCGGGCGTGGGCGCGAGAGCCTGCTCGTACGCCGCCATGGTGACCTTCAGCATCTCGGCGTACGGCCCCTCGTAGGGCGGATAACCGCCCATCACCAGCGCGGAGAGCCGGTCGGTCCCGAGCGCGAGCTGCAGCCCGCTGAGCGCGAGCCACGAGTAGCCGTAGTACGCGAACCGCTCGGCCCGAACGGCGTCGGCCACGGCCAGCAGGTCGGCGACGACGTTGGCGGGGGTGAGCGTGTCTGGTTTGGGCGCGTTCAGCACGTGCCCGGTGTAGTCGAAGGCGACGACCTGGAAGACGTCGCCGAGCCCGTCGATCAGGGAGCGGCCGAGCGCCGGGTCGTTGCCCCATTTGCGCATCTCGTCGGCCTGCTCGCCCTCCACAGGCGTGGGATCGACCGGCAGCAGCAGCGTCGGCCCCGAGCCGCGCACCTCCGCCGCGATCGTGCTGCCATCGTGCATCGTGACCTGAACCATGAGCCCGCCCCTAATTCGATACGCCGTAAAGAATTGTTGGACGACAATAGCTTATGCCGTAAAGAGTCTCAACGGATTGGGGACGGGTACCCAGCGCATGGCCCCTCCGTCGGCGTCCAGCCAGCGCAGCAGCAGGTTGGCCTTGGCCGGGATGTGCGGGGCCGCCAGCAGGTCACGCAGCTCGGCCGGATCCCCGTGGTCCTTGGCGGCGGCGGCGAACACCGCCCTGGCCCGCGCCCACAACTCGCCGCGCAGACGCGGATGGCGTTCGGCGACGGCGCCGGCGATCTCGCAGAGGTTGTTGGTCAGCAGGCAGTACACCAGCCGCTCCCACGCCCGCTCCGCGCCCAGCACGGGCGCGCCGAGCTCCGGATGCCGCTCGGCCACCAGCTTGACGCCCTCGGCGTCGCGGAACAGGACCTGCGCGGGCAGGCCCAGCGCGTCCACCGCGACGAGCACGTTCTGCAGGTGGGACTCCAGGACCACCCCATGACGCAGGTACGCGTGCAGCACCGGCGGCACCACGTGCTCCAGGTAGCGTTCCCACCAGACGAAGGCGGCGTCCGCGTCCAGCCCGTCGAGCGGGTTGCCGGGGAAGCCCTCGCTGACGCCCGCCGCCAGCAGCGCGGTCAGGCCGGGGCGCACGTGCCCGCGCAGCCCGTCGCGGACGATCACGGCCAGCGCCTCACCGCCGTCCCCGCCCAGCCGTACGCTGCGCCAGCCGCGGTCGCGCAGCACGGCGGGGCGCGGGAGGTGGCCGGGCAGGTCGTCGAAGACCTCGTCCAGCAGGGCCGTCACCAGCGTGAGCCGGCTCAGGTCGTGCAGCCAGAGGCGGCGTACGTCGTTCGTGATGCGCACGTCCAGGCTGAACTTGCAGAACAGGTCGGGCTCCGGCAGGTACACGGTACGGATCGACGCGGTCGCCACCGCCGCCGCCTCCGTGAACCCGAGCTGTCGCAACCGCCCCCCGCGCAGGCCGCCGAGCAGGGTCAGCTGCCAGGGGTGGGCGGGCAGGAGGGCGAAGCCGTCGCCGGCCGGGTCGCCGAGCAGGTCGAGGGCGGCCGCGTCCCCCTCCTCCACCAGGTCCTCGACCGGCACCCCGAGCAGCGGCAGCGCGAAGGCCGCGGCGGCCTCCGGGGCGTACGGCAGCCACGACTCCCGGCTCCCCCCACCCCTGGCCTTGGGCGCGGGATGGTAGCGGTGGCCGGCCACCAGGGCCTGCTCCGAACGCAGGTAGAGGTCGGCGGGCGGCACGGCGGCCCGCCTGGCCAGCAGCAGGGCTGCCGTCACGTCGCGGCTGTGCAGGATCTCGGCGGGCAGCTCGTCGTTGCCGGCCCCGGTGGCCGCTCGCAGCTCGGCGGCCGTCAGCGCGATGAGGCCCGGCAGCTCCAGCGGGCACCAGCCGTCCGGGGTGCGCAGGGAGGGAGCGGCGGGGTACCGGTCACCGCCGACGCGCAGCACGTGGCCGGTCGCGGGCAGGACGTACTCGCCGGGCACAGCGGGCCGGGCCACTTCCCGGATCAGGCAGTTGAGCAGTGCCGTCACCGCGAGGGCCGAGGCCCGGGTCGCTGCCTCCCGCTCCGGCCCGGAGGACGGGAGGAGGCCGTCGGTGGATGCCATGGCGACCGTACTCCTACCCTTTGCCTCCTCCGTGCCCACAGGGTAGCTACCAGGCAGATTGATGGGATAGATGGGATATATGAGCCTTTCGGAGGCGGAGTTCGCGGCGCAACTCGACCTCGTACGTCCTGATCTGTCCGCCGCGTACGCCGGCGCGCTCCCGGGCGCGCGCGCCGCCGTCCTGGGCCGGCTGTGGCGGGGGCTGCTGTACGAGCCGCTGCCCGGTCTGACCGCCCTGGACCCGTCGGTCGTGCTGCTGGCCGACGGGCGCAGGCTCACGGGGCCGGAGCGCAGGCCGTACGACGTCGGGGACGAGCCGGTGCTGCACCTGGACGGCGAGCCCCACACGCATCCGGCCGCGCTGCTGACCGCCCTCGGCCTGCCCGGCGCCGACCGGCTGATCGCCGACCTGGACAACAGCGTCGCCTCGCTGGCTCTGTCGCGGGCCGGCGCCCCTCCGCACAGCCCCAAAGGGCTGGTGGAGCACGAGCAGAGCGTGGTGGACGGCCATCCCTACCACCCCGGCTGCCGCAACCGGCCGGGCGTGTCGGTGGCCGAGCAACTGGCGTACATGCCGGAGCACCGGCCCACGGTGCTGCTCGACCTGCTGGCGCTGCCCGCCGCCCGCTGCCTCGTCTCGGGCCCGTGGCCGTCCGCCCTCATGGACGGCGACCGGCTGCTGCTGCCCGTGCATCCCTGGCAGACCCGGCACGTCCTGCCCGAGCTGGGGCTGCGTCCCTACGCCACGGGGGCCGTTCCCGCGCGCCCGCTCATGTCCGTACGCACCCTCGTGCCCCTCGACGGAGGCCCGCATCTGAAGACGGCGTTCAGCACGCGCATGACCTCCGACGTCAGGGACATCTCCCCCGGCTCCGTACGCGACTGCGTGCCCCTGTCCGACCTGCTCACCCGCCTGTCCGCCCGCTGCGGCGGCGCGCCGGGCATCGCCCGCTACCTGGCCGGTGCCGCCGGCCCACTCGACGCGAGCGGATCGGCAGATGGGCACAGTGCCGACCTGTCGGTCATGCTGCGCGAGCCCGTGAGCGCCCAGGGCACGGTGCTGCCGGTGGCGGCGCTCACCAGGGCGATGGTCGGTGACCCCGCGGCCTGGCTGGACGCGTTCGCCCGCCTGGCCGTGACGGACGCGTTCGGCCTGCTCGCGCTCGGCGTGGCGCTGGAGGCGCACGGCCAGAACGTGCTGGTCGTGCTCGGCGGCGACGGGCTGCCGTACCGGCTGATCTACCGCGACCTGGCCGACGTCAGGATCAGCCCGGCCCGCCTGACCCGCAACGGCGTCGAGACGCCGCCGGTGAGCGCCAGGCTGCTCAGCGACGACCCCGCGGTCCTGCACGCCAAGCTGCTCGGCTCGCTGGTCGGGACCACGTTCGGCAGCCTCGTCGCCCTGTTCGGCCAGGGTGACCGCGCTCTGGAGGGCCGGCTCTGGCACGTGCTGGCCGCCGCCGCCCGTGCGGCGTCGGAACGGCTGCCCGGCACCCGTGACGTACGCGCGGACCGCGATGCCCTGTTCGCCGACCGGATCACGGCCAAGGCCCACCTGGCCGCCCGGCTGGAGAGCGCCCAGCCAGGCGACGCCTGGACGAGCCTGCCCAATCCGCTGACCGAGCACAACGGGTGAGCGCCTGGCCCTTTTCCGTGCGCGGGAGGAGAATGAGGGCAGGCCCGGTGAATCGCGCGGGCGTCCATCGCGCGGAGGGAGGAACGCGATGATGCAGCTGTCGGTACGGCTCGTCCCGATCGATGACGCCACCCTGGTGATCGCCCTGACGGGAGAGCTGGACGTCACGACGAGGCCGGTGCTGGCCGCGTTCCTCGACCCGTTGCCCAAGTCCCCCGTCATGCACGTGCTCATGGCGGCGGCGGACCTCTGGTTCTGCGACCTCAACGGCCTCGAACAACTGGCGGCCACCCATGCCGCGCTGCGGGCCAAGGGCGGCCACCTGGCCGTGGCCGAGCCCCAGCCGCCGCTGCGCCGGCTCGTCTCGCTGATGAGCGCGCAGGACCAGATGTCGTTCCCCGTCTTCGCCAGCATGACGGAGGCGCTCGCGTCCGCCGGGGTCCCGGAATACCAAGCGGGACACGGGACGGGAGTCCCGCTCGGCGGGGCGTACCGCCACCTTCCGTACATGCGCCTCCAGCCGCGGCTCCAGTCCGGCGCCCGCCGCCGCTTCAGGGCGCGGCGCGAGCCGTCGCAACCGCTCGCCGTCCAGGCCGGTGAAGCGCGCCCGGAGAAGGAGCCGGCCGCGAGCCCGGTGGCTCCCGTCACGTCCGCCGGTTCGCTGGCGCCGCTCGTCGAACGCTCGCGCATGCTGCGCCAGCAGGCGTTCGACCAGAAGCAGACGCTGGCCAGGCGGCGCGCGGCCGCGGTCGAGGCCCGCTCGCTGCTGCACACCACCCTCGAACGGTGCGACGACAACCTGACGGCCATGCGCGGCAACCTCGTCCGCGCCCGCGCGGTGATCAGCCTCGGCTACGTGAGCCTCGGCTCGCTCAAGCTCCCCACGTCGTTCCGACTGAACGGAGGATGAGGCTCCCACCAGGCCGGGCGCACCCAATCGGCGTAGGCTTCGCTCGTGACGACGCAGGAAGAGCGGAAGTTCGACGAGCTCCTCCTTCTTCTCAGGGAGACTCGCGGCTTCGACTTCTCGGGCTACAAACGCACCACCCTGATCCGGCGCATCGCCCGGCGGCTCGAAGCGCTGGGTCTGCGCGACTATGACGCCTACCGCGACCTGCTCGAACTCGATCCGGGCGAGTTCACGAAGCTCTTCGACAGCCTGCTGATCAACGTCACCGGTTTCTTCAGGGACGCGACCGCCTGGCAGCGGCTGCGTGAGCTGGTCGTCCCGGCGCTGCTGGACCTGGAGCCGGCGAGCCGGCCCATCCGGGTGTGGAGCGCCGGCTGCGCGACCGGCGAGGAGACCTACACGCTCGCCATGATCCTGGCGGAGGAGCTCGGCGCGGACGAGTTCCGCCGGCGGGTCAAGGTCTACGGCACGGACCTCGACGAGAAGTCCGTGCAGGTGGCCAGGGCCGGCGTCTACGGCGACCGGGCGCTCGCCGACGTGCCGGCGGACCTGCGCGAGAGGTACTTCGAGCCGGCGGACGGCGGCTTCGCCTTCCGCCACGACCTGCGCGGCCGGCTCGTCTTCGGCCGCAACGACCTCACCCGGGACGCCCCCATCTCCCGCGTCGACCTGCTCGTGGCCCGTAACACGCTGATGTACTTCAACACCGAGACGCAGCTCGACGTCGTCAGGCGCTTCCACTTCGCCCTGTCCGACCCCGGCTTCCTCTTCCTCGGCAAGGCCGAGATGCTGCTCGGGCAGCGGCACGCGTTCGAGCCGCTGGACCTCGGCCTGCGGCTGTTTCGCAAGCGCGGCCCAGTCACGGGCGACATCACCGGCGGCGCCGCCGGTTGCCCCGCCGACCGGGTTTCCGGTCCGCCCGCGCTCGCGTCCGTGGCGCTGGACTGCGGGCCCGTGGCCCAGATCGTCGTGGACGTCCCCGGCAACCTGGCGCTGGCCAACTCCAGGGCCGCGGCCCTGTTCGGCCTCGGCCCGCGTGACGTCGGCCGCCCGTTCCATGATCTTGAGGTCTCCTACTGGCCCGTCGAGCTGCGTTCCGTCATCGAGCAGGCGTGCGAAGGACGGGGTCCGGTGGAGTTGCGGGAGGTGAACTGGTACCGCGCCGGCCTGCCCGCGCCCGAGCTCTTCGACGTCTCCGTGGTCCCCCTGCTGGTGTCGGGCGACCTGGCCGGGGTGAGCATCCACTTCTACGACGTCACCCGCTACCGCCGCCTCAGGGACGAGCTGAAGCAGGCCAACCGCCGGCTCGAACAGGCCTACACGGAGCTGCGCTCGCTCAACGAGGCGCTGGAGGCGACCAACGAGGAGCTCCAGTCCACCAACGAGGAACTGGAGACGACCAACGAAGAGCTCCAGTCCACCAACGAGGAACTGGAGACGATGAACGAGGAGCTGCAGTCCACCAACGACGAGCTGCGGCACCTCAACGACGTCCTGACGGCCCGCACGATCGAGCTGGACGAGGTCAACCGGTTCGTCTCCTCGGTGGTGCGCAGTCTCGGCGACGCGGTGGTGGTGCTGGACGAGCAGTTACGGGTCGTCGTCTGGGGACCGGGGGCGGAGGAGCTGTGGGGGGTGCGCGCCGACGAGGCGGCCGGCCTGCCGCTCGCCGAGCTCGACGCCGGTCTGCCCCTCGACGTGCTGTGCCCCCGGCTGCGCGCCGCGCTGGCCGACCGGTCCCGGCCGCCGGTCGAGGGCGAGGGGCTGCTGCTCGACGCGGTCAACCGGCGCGGGCGTCCGACGCGGCTCGACGTGCGCCTGTCACACCTGCGCACGGAGGACGACGCCGTGCACGGCCTGATCATGGTGATGAAGGAGATCCGCCCCCAGGAGCCCTGACCCCTGTCATTTCGGCGACCGGGATCCGGCGGAAGGCGATGCTCTCGTACGGGCCGAAGTTCCCGGTCTCGAACAGCAGCCCGACCGTGTCGCCGTCCACGCGGACGAGGTCGGAGTAGGCGGCGGGCAAGCCCGACACCGTGTGCGCCACCCGCCAGGTGAGACCGTGGTCGTCGCTGGCGCGCACGGTCATCAGCGCCCGCGTGTCCGGAGCCGCCGGCCCCGAGAACAGCAGCGCCTCGGGCCCGTCGCACCACAGCAGGCTGCCCTCCACCACCGGCCCGATCAGGCCGGTCTGCGGGCGGAAGGGCAGCTCAAGCGTCTGGCCGCCGTCGGCCGAGTAGGCGTCGGCCCTGGTGCCGGGGGCGGTGGAGTCTGTGCGGGTGTTGAGATAGAGGCGTCCGCCGGGCAGCTCGGCGGCGGTGGTCTCGTTGACGTTGACGTACCCGTCGGGATTGTCGTCGACGTAGCCGATGCGCCAGGTCGTGCCGCCGTCGTCGCTCAGCAGCACGTGGCCGCCGTTGTACTTGCCCTCGGTCCCGTCGTCCTTGCCGGTGGGCGGCAGCGAGTGGTTGGCGGGGACCACCAGGCGGCCGGCGTGCGGGCCGTGACGCAGCACGAGCGCGTGCCCCGGCGTGGTCGCGTACCAGCGCCAGCCGGGCCGCTTCACCTCGGCGGTGATCTCGCGCGGCGCCGGCCAGGTGACGCCCTCGTCCGTGCGGACCTGGACGAACACCCGCCGGCCCGCGTCCGCCGCCACCTGGCCGCGCCTGATCTTCTCCTCGGTCGCCGTCGGGCCCTGCCGGACGTGCACCAGCACGACCCGCCCGTCGCCGAGCACCGCGGGCGCGGGGTTTCCCGCCGTGCCCCGGTTCGGCTCCGTGGCCACGACCTGCAACGGGCCCCACGTACGCCCGCCGTCCCCCGACCGCTTGAGCACGAGGTCGATGTGGCCGGAGTCGGACGCCGAGCCGCGCCGCCCCTCCGCGAACGCCAGGATCGTGCCCGCCGCCGTGACCACGGCCGCCGGGATCCGGTACGTGTGATAGCCGTCCGTCGCCTGCCGGTACGGCACCGAGGTCGGGTAGCGATCAGCCATGCGGGGCACGCTAGGGCCCTTGGGTGAACGGGCCCCGACGGGAGCCGTACGTGCGGGCGAAACCGACGGACGGCCGACACCGCGGCCGGGCACCACGATTGCGGCGGCTCGCCATGAAACGATGCGAGAAGAGGACGAATACCGTGCCTGGGGAGGCAGCAGTGGCTGACGAGTTCGACGTCATCGTGATCGGCGCCGGTCCGGCCGGCGAGAACGTCGTCGACCGGGCCGTGCGCGGCGGCCTGACGGCGGCCATCGTCGAGGAGCGGCTGGCCGGCGGCGAGTGCGCCTACTGGGCGTGCGTGCCGAGCAAGGCGCTGCTGCGGCCGGTCGACCTGGCCGGGGAGGTGCGGCGGGTGCCGGGGCTCTCGCTCGGGCCGATCGACGTGGCCGCGGTGCTGGCCAGGCGCGACGAGACCGTGTCGAACTTCGACGACAGCGGCCAGGTGCGCTGGATCGAGAGCGTCCCGGCCGAGTTCTTCCGGGGCAAGGGCCGCCTCGACGGGCCCAGACGCGTCCGCGTCACCGCCGAGGACGGCAGCGAGCGCGTGATCACCGCCCGCCAGGCCGTCGTCCTGGCCACCGGCAGCGTCCCCGCGATCCCGCCCACGCCGGGCCTGGCCGAGGCGCGGCCGTGGACCAGCCACGAGGTGACCGCGACCACGTCGGTCCCCGAGCGCCTGGTCGTGATCGGCGGCGGCGTGGTGGCCTGTGAGATGGCGCAGGCCATGCACGGGCTGGGCGCCCGCTCGACGACCGTGCTCGTCCGGGGCGACCGCCTGCTCAGCCGCATGGAGCCGTTCGCGGGAGAGCTGCTGGCCGAGTCGTTCGCCGACGCCGGGATCGAGCTGCGCACCCACACCGACGCCGTCCGCGTCGAACGCCCCGAGCCGGGCGGGAAGGTGACCGTGCACCTGCCGGAGGGCCCGCCGCTGGAGGCGGACGAGCTGCTGGTGGCCACCGGCCGCCGGCCCGCGAGCGGCGACCTGGGGCTTTCGACGGTCGGTCTGCCCGATGGCAAGATCGTCGAGGTCGACGACAGCATGCGGGCCACCGGGGTCGCCGACGGCTGGCTGTACGCCGTGGGCGATGTCAACGGGCGTGTGCTCCTCACCCACATGGGCAAGTACCAGGCCAGGATCTGCGGCGACGTGATCGCCGCGCGGGCGCGCGGCGACGAGCTGCCCGCGATGCGCGACCTCGTCGGCGGCGCCCGCTCACCGCAGGTCGTCTTCACCGACCCGCAGGTCTGCGCGGTCGGCCTCAGCGAGGAGGCGGCCCGCGCGGCGGGCATCCGGGTCCGCGCGGTCGAGTACGACCTGGGCTCGGTCACGGGGGCCTACCTGATGGGCGAGAACTACCGGGGCAAGGCCAAGGCCGTGGTGGACGAGGACAGGAGGGTGCTGGTCGGGGTCACGTTCGTCGGTCCCGCGACGGCGGACCTGCTCCACTCCGCCACGATCGCGGTGACCGCCGAGGTGCCGCTCGACCTGCTCTGGCACGCGGTCCCGACCTTCCCGACGGTGAGCGAGATCTGGCTGCGGCTGCTGGAGGCGTACGGCCTGTAGGCCGACGGTGGGGCGGCGTTTCGGCGGTGCTGTGCTGCGGGTCAGGGGCTGATCTCCGACTGCAGCATCAGCTCCGCCACCGTCTCCTCGACGCTCCCGCGCAGCTCCACGCGTGACAGCAGGTCCGTCAGCCGCAGGACGGACAGCAGGTGGTCCGAGGGCCGTACCAGGATGATCCGGCCCTCGCCCTGCTCCTCCATCCGCTGCATCGCCATCGCGAGCACGCCGATGACCGAGGAGTCGAAGAAGTCGAGGTCGGCCAGGTCGAACACGAGGACGGGGCCGACCGACCAGTTCCACACCTGGTTGATGCGGTCGCTGAACCTGACCCGGCCGGCGTGGTCGAGGACGCCGCCGGCGCGCAGGACGGTGCAGTGGAGGTGCCTCGTCGTCTCGATCCGCAAACCGCCATTGCCCACATCACCACACTGCCCGCTGAGCGGTGATAACACGGGGTATTTGCCATTTTTCCCGACTGCTCACTCCATGCTGTCGGCCAGCTTGCGCAGGAGCCCGGCCAGCGTCGCCATCTCCTCGCGGCCGAGCGGAGCGGCCAGGCGGGCCAGGTTGGCGGCGTGCTCGGTGAGCGTGTCGTCGATGACCCGCAGGCCCCGCTCGGTCAGCCTGACCAGGAAGCTGCGCCGGTCGGCCGGGTCGAGGCTGCGCTCGACCAGCCCGGCGGCCTCCAGCCGGTCGATCCGGTTGGTCATCCCGGCCCGCGACATCATCAGCACCTCCGACAGCTCGGAGGGAATCAGCGTGTACGGGGGCCCGGCCCTGCGCAGCGCGGCCAGCACGTCGAACTCGCCCTGCCGCAGCCCGTGCTTGGTGAAGACCCGGTCCACCTGGGGCGCCATCAGCCGCATGGCCTGGGCGAGCCGGCCGAAGACGTCCATGGCCGACAGATCGAGATCGGGCCGCTCGCGCCGCCACTGCTCGATGATCGTGTCGATGGCGTCGCCCATGCCTCCGCATCCTATTCGAGGCGAAACCCTCGGCCCTTACCGGTGCGCGGTGCCCGACTCCAGGGTCGGGATGGCGTCCGGGCACGGCCCGAGGATCACCAGCAGGGGCGAGGTCGCCGGGCCGGACAGCTCCAGCTCCGTCACGTTCCCCCGTACCCGCTGCTCGGGCTTGCCCAGGTCGCCGTCCCGCACGCTGATCACCCGCTCGACGGACGGAGCCGCCGACTGCAGCAGCCGCCTGGTGGTGTGGCGCAGCCAGCGCAGCTCGCTGTTGACCCGGCGCCACGTGGCCGGGATCATGCTCACCGCCTCGGCCTTGGTGCCGAGCCGCAGCGTGATGCGGCCGCTCGACCCGAACCGGTCCTTGAGCACGGGGTTGACCACGAACATGCCGGAGCGCAGCACCCGCGCCCCCTGGCGGTTGGCGTTGGCCAGGCCGCCCGCGCTGATCAGCGAGTACAGCTCGCAGCGGGCCCCGTCGAGCGTGTCGGGGTCATAGTCCACCGCCGGCGGCTCCTCGAAGACGACCTTGTCCAGCCGCACCCCGGCCACCCCGTCCTCGGCGACGCGGCCGGCCACGGCCGTGCGCACCTCGTCGCAGACGCCGTCGCCCTCGGTGATGTCCAGCGCCTCGACGCAGATCAGCCCGTCGTCGGGGATCTCGTCGGGCGACAGGTCGAAGGCCACCCTGGCGTGCGCCTTCTTGCCGCGCAGCAGCACGCACTGGCGCAGCCGCCCCTGGGAGAGCACCTGGACGAGGCGGGGCCGCGGGTTCATCTCCGTACGGCCCTCGTGCCAGCCGCTCACCGACCGCTCGTCCGTGGACAGCGACACCTGCACCCGCAGCGCCCGTCCCTGGGCGGAGACCTTGAAGCCGGCCAGCCCGGACGTCTCGAACCTGCCCAGGATCTGGCTGCCACGCCGCAGCCGGTCGGTCACCTGCAGCGCCGACAGCCGGCCGCTGGACAGGTGGACGGGCGGGATGGCGGGAAGGACCACCTGGTCGAGGTCGGTGGCGGGTCCTGAGCTGGTCATCGGGTGCTCCTCGAAGGGACGGCGGTCGTCGAAGGGATGAGTGCGGCGGCCGTCGCGGCCGGGTCGTGGAAGTCGAATCGGGTGAGTACGGGATCGCGCCATCGCCACATGCGGCCGACCGCGCTGTAGAGGGCGTCGCCGTCCCGCTCCGCGTGCCGCAGGTTGACCGTCATGGCCCTGGCGTAGTCGTCCCCGTGCTCCCAGTGGGGCAGGAGCTGGCTGGGCACGTCGGCGCCGCAGCGGCGCAGCCAGAGCCACAGCCGGGCGCGCTCGCGCTGCTCGGGCCCGAGGAAGCCGGCGCGCTTGGCGCCCCTGGCGATGGCCTCGGCCAGCAGCAGGCGGTGCTCGGACGGCGAGCCCGCGACGTGGGTGGCCCCGCAGGCGCCGCCCTCGGACCAGCCGGCCTGGATGACGGGGATCCCGAACGCCGGCAGGTCGCTGTCGCCGAACGCGACGCCCACGTCCGCCGTGCTCCACAGCAGGTTGGCCGAGATCGCCCCGCTCACCTGCCTGATCCGGGAGCTGTTCCGTGGCGTGCTCGGGGAGGCGGCATCGGCGGGGGTGTCGAGGAAGAGCCAGTTCGCGCTCTGGTCGGACGCGGCGAACTCCGTCGTCGCCGCGAACAGCTCCGCGTCCCCGCCGGGCTCGTGGCCGAAGACCGCGACGGTGGGCCGGTCGGCGTCGATGCCCAGGCGGGAGCAGGCGTAGTAACGCAGCTGGCGGCGCTCGGTCTCCGTACGGACCTGGTAGCCGCGCCCCACCCGCCGGGCCACCCGCTCGGCGCTGGGCCTGATCGCCTCCCTGTGCGGCCAGACGTGCCGCTCGAAGAAGGCGCCGACCCTGGCGGGCAGCTCGTCCTGGATCGTGCACGTGCCCTGGTCGGGGAAGAGCGCGTACGCCCGCAGCGTCCCGGTGCCGTGCACGTGGACGACCGGCACCTCCCTGGGCACGGCGCGTTCGGCCCGGCTGGTGACCAGCGCGCGGGGCGGCACGTCCGGCCGCCCGCCCACGGTGCCGCCGAACGCCTCGGCCAGCCGCGTCCACCCGGGATCGGTGAGCACGACCAGCCGCGCGGACAGCAGCCCGCAGACCGCCTTCGCCACCAGCAGCGTGCGCGCCACGACCCGCAGATCCTCGTCGTACGCCTCCGCGACGACGCACCCGTCGTCGCCGGCGCTGTCCGCCCACCATGTCCTGGCGGCGGCAAGCAGCCGATCGACGTGCTCACGGTCCCCGACGCGACGCATACAGCCCCCTCCACCAAGGCCCGGGAAGAAATGCCCTGCCAGACGTTGCCAGACCGGCCGGCCACGACCCGGCGGACAACACGCTTCTTTGCCTTGGCCTGGCGGAAACTCGGCCGCCCCAGAAGACGACACAGAAGAAGACGCAGATGAAGGCGGCGGGGAGTGCGAGGGCTACGGGCTCACGTCACGCGCGTCGCGGCGGTCCCGTACGTCCCGACCAGGTCGAACGCCGCTTTGGCGGCGAATCCCCAGAAAACCCCGCGCGGGAGCAACATTTCCGGGTCAGTGAGCGTCCAAGTTTTTACCTGGAGCACGTCATGCCCGGGTTTAGGATGCACCCTATTGCCACGAGGGGGAGGGTATACCGTCATGGGTTCCCGTTTGTCGAGTGTCGCGCGCCTGACGGCGGCCGCGGCGGCGGCCGGCGTAGTGGCCGCCGCCATCGCGTTGCCCGCGGTCGGGGGCACTGGGGCGATCTTCGTCTCGGCTTCAGAAGACCTCGGCATCAAACCCGAGGAGCTCAAGGAGCCCCCGCTGGCCGAACGGACGACGCTGCTCGACGCCAAGGGCAACGAGATCGCCTACTTCTGGGAGGAGTACCGCGAGAGCGTCACGCTCGACCAGGTGGCCGACATCATGAAGACGGCCATCATCTCCATCGAGGACTTCCGTTTCTACGAGCACGGCGCGATCGACATCGAGGGCACGATCCGGGCCCTGGCCAAGAACGCCACCTCGGGCGGCATCGCCCAGGGTGGTTCGTCGATCACCCAGCAGTACGTCAAGCAGGTGCTGCTCAACTCCGCCGAGACCGACGAGGCGAAGGCCGCGGCCTTGGAGGCCAGCTACGCGCGCAAGCTCAAGGAGCTGCGGTACGCGATGGCGGTCGAGGAGAAGTACACCAAGGACCAGATCCTGGAGAAGTACCTCAACATCGCCTACTTCGGCGCGGGCGCCAACGGCGTGGAGGCCGCGGCCAAGCGCTTCTTCGGGGTGAGCGCGTCGGACCTGACGCTGGCCCAGGCGGCGACGCTGGCCGGAGCGGTCCAGGACCCCAACGCGACCGACCCCAACATCGGCAAGGCCCAGCAGAAGCGGCTGCTCTCGCGGCGCAACGTGGTGCTCGACCGGATGGCCGAGCTGAAGAAGATCACGCCGGAAGAGGCCGCCGCGGCCAAGGCCCAGAAGCTCGGCTTCAAGAACACCCCGATTCCGGGCGGATGCGCTGAGAGCAAATATCCCTACTTCTGCATGTACGTCCGCAACGAGGTGCTGCGCAACCCGGTCTTCGGCAAGAAGGCCAAGACCAGGAGCGCGTTCCTCAACCGGGGCGGCCTGACCATCCAGACCACGCTCGACCCGAAGATGCAGCGGGCCGCCGAGCGGGCCATCAAGAAGCACGTGTTCGCCTCGGACGACCCGGTCGCCTCCGAGGCCCTGATCCAGCCCGGCACCGGCGCGATCAAGGCCATGGCCGCCAGCCGCAAGTACGGCACCAACAAGCGCAAGAAGGAGATGTCGTACAACGTCGTGGCCGACGCCGCGCACGGTGGCGGTACCGGGTTCCAGGCGGGCTCGACGTTCAAGACGTTCACCCTGGTCACCGCGCTCAAGAAGGGCATGAAGCTCAACGAGGGCTTCTCCGTCAGCGGCGGCTACCGGGCCCCCTACTACTCCTCGTTCAAGAACTGCAAGGGCGAGAACATCGGCGACCCCTCGCACACCGTCACCAACGACGAGGGCGGCGGCGGCTTCATGACGCTGCAGACCGGCACCTGGAAGTCGGTGAACACCTTCTTCGTGCAACTGGAGCAGAAGGTGGGCCTGTGCGACACGATCAAGACGGCCAAGGACCTGGGCATCAAGCGCTCCGACGGCCTGCCGCTGACCGAGTACGAGACGTTCACGCTGGGCACGAACGAGATGGACCCGGTGACCGTGGCCAACGCCTACGCCACCCTCGGCGCGCGCGGCAAGCGCTGCACGCCCATGGTCATCACCAAGATCACCGACCGTTACGGCAAGGTGAAGAACTACAAGCCCGACTGCGAGCAGAAGCTCGACCCCGAGGTCGCGGACGCGGCGGCGAGCATCCTGTCCGGCGTGTTCACCAAGGGCACGATGAGCGGCGTCGGCGGCATCGGCCGCCCGGCGGCCGGCAAGACGGGCACCACGGACAACCAGGCCACCGCCTGGTTCGCCGGCTTCACCCCGGACCTGGCGGGCGCGGTCAGCATCGGCGACCCGGACGGCGCCCAGGACCACAAGCTCAACGGCGTCACCATCGGCGGCCGGTACCACGCCAACGTCTTCGGCGCCACGATCCCCGGGCCGATCTGGAAGGACACCATGCTGGCCGCCCTCAAGGGCACGCCGGCCACCGCCTTCACCCCGGTCAACACCGAGCGGTTCGGCGGCTGCGGCTCGGGCTGCGCGCCGAGGCGCGAGACGCCCGACGAGGACGACGACGTCACCGACGGCGACGAGGACTACACGGGAGTGGACACGGGCCTCGGCGGGGAGTGACCTCTGCGGTTTCAGAGTGCCGGATGTGGATGAATAGGGCGTCCAGAAAGAGGCCCTGATGCACATCCGGCACAGAAACCCCCGCTGGTCACCAGCACTTCCTGGCTGAGCGCATTCGGAGCGCGTCCGTACAACGGGACGCACTCCTTGCAAAGGCCCTATTAACAACGGCGAAACATTGGTAACGTGGGAGCGCTCCCAGGATCTTTCCGCGAGGTGCTCCATGTCCGAGCAGCCCACACTGGCACAGGTGGCGGCCGCTGCCGGGGTCTCCCCCGCGACCGCATCTCGAGTCCTCACGGGCTCGGTGCGGGTCAGTACCTCGACCCGCCGCCAAGTCTACGACGCCGTGTCCCGCATGGGATACGTCAGGCAACGCGCACCCCGGGGAACGGCCGCGAAGACCATCGCCGACGGCGTCACGGCGGTGATCTGTGACCATCTCCCCCGGCTCTTCAACGAGCCCTACTACGCCAGGCTCCTGTCCGCCGCCGGCGCGGTGATCGCCGAACACGGCACCCACCTCATGGTGACCACCGTCGCCCCCACCTCCTCCACGCTGCCCGCCCTCTCCGGCGCGGTGCTCATCGTGGGCGCCAGGGAACGCCATCCCCTGGCGATCAAGCTGTCCACCTCGGGCGTCCCGGTCCGCAACATCGGCCGGCCGCCCCACGACCTCAAGCTCCCGTACGCCGACGTCGACAACCTCGACGGCGGCCGGCAGGCGGCCGAGCACTTCCTGCTGTCCGGCCGCAGAAACGTGGCGGCCATCGGCGGGCCGCCGTCGTTACCCGGCGCCCGAGACCGGCTGGAGGGCCTCGTCCGCACCCTCCAGGCCGCAGGCGCCCCCGACGTCCCCGTCGCGTACGGCGACTTCACCGCGGCCTCAGGCACCCACGCCATGCAGTGGCTGTTACGCCACGCCCCCGGCCTGGACGCCGTGTTCGTGGCCTCCGACCTGATGGCGGCCGGCGCCATCCAGGCCCTGCGCAGGGCGGGCCGCAAGATCCCCGCCGACGTCGCGGTGATCGGATTCGACGACGCCCCCGTCGCCAGGCACACCGTGCCCGCCCTGACCACCGTCCGCCAGCCCGTCGAGGAGCTCGCCACCGTCGCCACCCGGCTGCTCCTGACGGGGGCCGCGGGCATCGACCCCGTCCTCCCCACGGAACTGGTCGTCCGTGAGTCGGCTTGAGCCCGGGGACGTACTGGCCCGCCGGTACCTGCTGCTGGACCCGCTGGCCAGAGGGGGCATGTCGGTCATCTGGCGGGCTTTCGACCAGTCCCTGCACCGGATGATCGCGGTCAAGGTGCTCACCGCCTCCCTGCACACCGACTCGGGAGCGCGGGTCAGCGTACGCAGCGAGGCGCGCGCCGCGGCCAGGTTCATCCACCCCGACTCGATCGAGATCTACGACTACGGCGAGACCGTCACCACCAGCGGCGGCGTCGCGGCGTACGTGGTGATGCCGCTGCTCGACGGCACGCCGCTGGCCGAGCGGATCGAGCGGGGCCCGCTGCCGTGGCAGGAGGCCGCCTCCATCGCGCTGCGGCTGGCGCGGGTGCTGATGGCCGGGCACGCCCGGGGCCTGGTGCACAGGGACGTGACGGCGGAGAACGTGCTGCTCACGGCGGCCGGCCCCAAGCTGCTCGACTTCGGCATCGCGGCCTGGGCCGGCGACCCCGAGGACGACCGCGGCACCCCTCCCTACGTCGCCCCAGAACGGCTGCTCGGCGCGCCGACCGATCCCGCGGTCGACGTCTACGCCCTGGGCGTGCTGCTGCACACGATGCTCACCGGGCGCACGCCGTACCCGGAGACCACGTGGGAGGAGATCGAGGCGGCCCGTAGGACCGAGCCACCGCCCCGGGTGCCCGGCGTGCCGAACGCCGTGGCCACGCTCTGCCAGCGCTGCCTGGCGCGCCTGCCCGAGGAGCGGCCGACGGCGGCGCAGATCGTCTCGGCGCTGACCTCCGCGCTCGGCACGGCGACGCTGGGCCGGCACGTGCGGCGCGGGCTGACGGTGGCGGGCTCTGCGGCCATCGCGCTGTCGGTCCTGCTCTGGTTCCAGCAGGCACGGCCTCCCGAGCACCCGCCCGAGCAGCCGCAGCGGGCGGCCCAGCCGCCGCCGCCGCCCACGGCCAACCTGATCGAGCGCTCGCCGGCCGCGGCGATCACCGTCGAGCAGGCCGCGGCCGGCTTCAGGACGGTGCTGGAGGCGCGGACGCCGTGCGGCGCGACCGACGACGACGTGGTGCTGGACCTGCGGCAGGTCCTCGACGCCACGGTGGCGCCGCGGCACGGCCCGTCGCAGGTCGAGACGGCGAGCCTGCGCGCCAAGCTCTCCACCCGGTTGCAGGAGGGCCGCCTCACGCCGGCCTGCCTGAGCGAACTGCAGGCCAGGCTGGACGACATCGACGCCGCCGTACAGCGGGACTGATCGACCGGAGACGGGCGGCGGGGTCGGACGCGGCCGTGGTCGGATGAGACCGGGGCCGAGGACGGCCGGAGTCCGAGGGCGGCCGGGGTTTCGAGGGCGGCCGGGGTTTCGAGGGCGGCCGGGGTTTCGAGGGGACGAGGGGTACGGCCGCACCAGCCGTACCCCTCCATCGCGCGGGCCAGACCCCTCACAATGCGTGGCCCCGCGCGAGCCCGCTCCCCTGTCTCTGCGAGAGGGAGTGTAGTGGGAGCGCTCCCAGATGGGCAGTCCCAAATTCGCCATGACCATGATCGCGTGAAAGTTTCACAGAAGATTGTCGGATCCAGAAATGTCGTGATTCAATGCGCTGGCCGGGCGGGCAGGTCGTGGGCAGTTTCCTCTGTCGTCAGCGCAAGGGAATCCCCATGAAGTTATTCAAGTCGGCGGCACTCACCGCCGTCCTGGTCCTGATCACCAGTGTCCTGATGGCCCCCACACAGGCACAGGCGCACGGAGTGTCGATGTTCCCCGGCGCCCGTACGTTCCTGTGCTGGCAGGACGGCCTGCGGGACAACGGGCAGATCCTCCCCTACAACCCCGCGTGCGCCGCCGCCGTCAACCAGAGCGGCACGACCCCCCTCTACAACTGGTTCGCCGTGCTGCGCTCCGACGGCGCCGGCCGGACCTCCGGATTCATCCCCGACGGGCAGCTCTGCAGCGGCGGCACCGGCGGGCCCTACGACTTCTCGGCCTACAACGCGGTCCGCTCCGACTGGCCGCTGACCCACTTGACCTCCGGGGCCTCCATCACGATGCGGCACAGCAACTGGGCCGAGCACCCCGGGTCGTTCAACTACTACATCACCAAGAACGGCTGGAACCCCAACGGGCCGCTCAAGTGGTCCGACCTTGAGCCGTTCGGCAGTGTCACGAATCCGCCCAAGTCCGGCGGCGCCGGCGGGCTCAACTACTACTACTGGAACGCCCAGTTGCCCTCGGGCAAGAGCGGGCGGCACATCATCTACACGCACTGGATCCGTTCCGACAGCAACGAGAACTTCTACAGCTGCTCGGACGTCGTCTTCGACGGCGGCAACGGCGAGGTGACCGGCGTCGGACCCGGCGGCAGCACTCCCGGCCCCGACCCCGACCCCGACCCGACCGACCCTCCTCCCACCGGCGGCTGCACCGCCACGTGGAAGGCCACCGACACCGGCTGGGCCGGCCACTTCCAGGGTGAGGTGACCGTGAAGAACACGGGCACCAGCGCGCTGAACGGCTGGACGGTCAAGTGGACCTACACCGGCGGCCAGGGCTTCGACGGCCAGCCGTGGAACGGGGTGCTGTCCGCGCAGGCGCCCAATGTGGCGGTCAAGAACGCCACGTACAACGGACAGCTCGCACCGAACGCGTCGACCTCGTTCGGATTCAACGCCACCGGCTCGGTCCCGAGCCCCGCACCCAGCCTGACCTGCACCAGCCCGTGATCTCAACCCGTCGCGGGCTCGTCGCGGCACTCGTCACCCTGGCCGGCCTGACCCTGGCCGGGGTGACGTTCTTCGTGGCCAGGCAGCCGTCCTCGCAGCTCAACGAGGAGCTCGCCGCCCAGGTGACCCTGATACTCGAACAGGCCTCGCCAGGCGAGCACCACTCCCACGGGCACAGCTTCGACGCGGGCGTCGTGTGCGCCGTGGAGCCCTTCGGCACCGAACCTCCGAACGCCACCTCCCTGGTCGAGGTGCGCTGGGTCTACGCCCGTCACATGTGCGCCATCACCGGCCAGAGCCGGGACTGGGCGTCGTCCGTGCGCGCCTCGGGCCCGATCGCCGTGAAGATCGACATCCCGCCCCAGGTCAGGGTGCCCGAGGCGGGCGCCGGCTACCCGGAGCGGGTCCGCCGGCTCATCCCCGAGCGTTACCACGAGCAGGCGTTCGCCGAGTTCAGCGACGACGCGGCGATCGACGCGGCGCGGGAGAGATTCGCGCTGGCGACCGCGGAGAAGTGACAACCCACAGGTTCGCGTCGGCGCAAGAGTGAGAACAGACCACACACGAACGGACGCGGTCGAGTGGAGGTTCGACCGCGTCCGTCCCATCCGGGCGGGATGGTGTGTTGGGCAGGGATTGTTGTTGGCCCTCACCTCCTCATACGCAGCCGATGGCCGGGGGGTTCAGTCCGTCCTCGTTGGTGCCGCCCCCGCCGCCGCTGCGGCGGGGGCGGGCTCTCGGATCAGCCGGGAGTGCAGCTGATCGGGTCGGGGGTCGTGGCGGCGCCGTTGGCGACGAAGCCGAACGTGGTGCTCGCGCCGGGCGCGAGAGCCCCGTTCCACGCCTCGTTCCTGACCGTGACCGTGGTGCCGGACACGGTGTGCCGGCCGCCCCAGAGCTGGGTGATCGTGCTCGGGGTGGTCCAGGCGACCGTCCAGGCGCCGGTGGGCGACGTGCCGGCGTTCCTGACCCTCACCTCGGCCTGGTACGCGCCGCCCCAGGAGTTGACCACCTGGTACGTGGCCGTGCACCCGCCCGCGGGAGCGTCGGTGGTGGTGAAGGAGACGCTGTCCGAGGCGGCCGAGGTGTTGCCCGCCGCGTCCCTGGCCACCACGTGGGCGGTGTAGGACGTGGCGGGGGTGAGCCCGCTCAGGTCGGACGACGTGCTCGTGGCGGTCGCTACCTTGGTGGACCCCAGGTAGACGTCATAACCGGTCACGCCCACGTCGTCGGTGGCGGCCGCCCAGCTCAGCCTGGCCGAGGAGCCCGTGATCGCGGAGACCGCGGGCCTGCCCGGCCGGCCGGGGGCGGTGGTGTCCTCCTCCACCGGACCGGGGGGCTCACCCCAGATCGTGGTGCCGCCGCTGTGGAGGGTGATGTTAGAGGTGCGCACCGGCGTCGCCCCGGGCGTGGTGGGGATGTTCCGGTACGACCAGTCGTTGGCCGGATCCCACGTGCCCGCGCTGGTGATCCTGAACTGCACCTCCCTGCGGTGCTGCGACTGCCCGGCGGGCGCGATGGCCTGTCCTGAGCAGTCGACGTTCACGTAGTACGTGCTGCCGCTCGCCTGGCGCACGGTCGGCGCCGCGCACTGCGTGTAGGCCGACGAGACGCTGATCTGCGCCGGGGTCGTCGAGCCGTCGAGGGTGAAGTAGTAGCGGAACGAGCCGTCGGACAGGACCCTGGCGGGCCAGGCCGACTGGTTGCGGACGATGGCCTTGATCTCGGTGAAGCCGTTGCCCGAGGCGTTCACGCCCGCCTCGACGAAGATCTCCGGGCCGTCCGGGGTCTCGGCCACGGGGAAGTTCGCCGCCGGCGCGCCGCCGTACTCCTGGTAGAGCCGGGCCAGGGCGCTGGTGAAGCCGGCGTTGTAGTCGGTGGCGACCTCGTTCATGACGTAGTCGTCGCGTTTGTCGGTGTAGGCGTCGTTCGGGTCGGGCGGGCCGCCGACGAGCGCGCCGTAAAGGGTGTGGCGGGTCTGCTCGGGGTTGGTGATCTGGTCGGTCCACGAGCCGTGCGCCGTACGGTGGTGCGGGTTCCTCGGCGGGTTGGCGCCGAACCCGACCACGTACGACGAGTTGCGCGGGTTGTCCCCGAGCGTGTAGTCGATCTGCCGGACCGCGAAGTCGTGGTAGCGGGCCTTGCGGGTGGCGTCGGTGATGGCGTCACTGTGCACGAGCGCGGCAAAGGCGGTGTTGGCCGCGTACCGCAGCGAGCCCCACCGGTCGAGCACGGCCTGACCGCCCGGCGAGTAGGCCACCTTCGAGCCGTTCACGCCGACCGTCCACCAGTCGAGCCAGCGGTTGGCGTCGTCGAGATATTGCTGCTTGCCGGTCAGCTTGTGCAGCAGCACGTACGCGCCGTACGACTTGTCGTCCCAGGCCAGGGTCCACTTGTACGACTTCGTCGTGCTCTGCGGTTCGGTGCCCAGGCCGGCGTAGCCGCTCTCGGCCTTGGCCAGGTAGGAGGCGTCGTTGGTGGCCCGGTAGAGCCAGATCGCGCCCCACACCAGCTCGTCCTGGTAGCCGCTCCACGAGTTGTAGTAACTGGAGGCGTCGGTGATGCACTCGCTGTACTTCTTCCTGACGCTGTCGGCGAAGGAGTAGAGCTGCTTGGCGTGCGTCACCAGCGTGTCGGCATAAGACGGATTTGTCGGGCGAAAGACCATCGAGGAGGCCGCCATCGCCGCCGCCGTCTCCCCCGCCAGGTCCGACCCGCCGCACGACGCGTCGATCTTGTACGCCGGCCGGTTCATCGCCATCGCCTCGGCCGGCCCCCACCAGGCGTGGTCCGTGCCGCCGTTGCCGACCTGCCCGTAGAGCACGTTCGGCGACGGGTGCGCCTTGACGAAGTAGTCGTTGACGAACTTGAGGTTGTTCAGCAGGTGGGAGAGCTGGCCGGAGGAGGCGTAGGCGTCGCGGTACTCGACCGCGCCCCAGGCCAGCATCGTGGCGGAGAAGGCCATCGGGAAGCCGAACTTGACGTGGTCGCCCGCGTCGTACCAGCCGCCCGTGAGATCGACTCCGGCGTCCGCGCCGTCGTCCAGGCCGGAGTCCCCGCGCCAGGAGACCCGGTTCCAGCCGGGCAGCTCACCCGACTGCTGGGCCTCGTAGAAGAACAGCGACTTCTGCAGCGCCTCGCCATAGGCGAAGGCGGGCGCCGCCGCGTCGGCCGGGGCCGCCGGCCCCGCCCCCATCAGGGACAGGACCAGCGACGCCACGGCGATCATGGTTGCCTTGCTCACGGGAAGAGCCGCCCGTACTCGGCCAGGGCGACGGCGACGTCCACCTGCGCCCAGAAGCGGTGGTAGTTGAAGACCGGCGCGGGGCCGTCGCCGTTCAGGAACGCCTGCACCCGCGGCCAGTCCGGGTCGTCCTCGTAGAACGACCTGATCGACAGGAACGTGGAGTTCGAGTTGATCGGGTCGCCGTTGGGCATCTCACCGCTCCAGCCGGCCGGCACGTACACCGGGTCGTCCACGCGCTGGTAGTCGGTCTTGGTCTCCGGCACCGAGACGCCCTCGGCGTCGCGGTTGTCCCAGATGCCGTCGAGCAGCGCCTTGGCAGTGTCACGGGCCTCGGCGTGACCGGCCCTGGCCGCGTAGTACATCAGCACCTTGGCGTACGCGCCCGCGACGCCCACGTCCTGCGTGTGGTCCGCGACGGTCACGTGCAGGCCCGGGTTGGCCGGCGGCATGCCGGAGGTGGCGTTGAAGTTGCCCGCGGGCTGGCCGGTCCAGCGCAGCGTGGACGGGATCTCGTAGCTGCCGTCGGCGTTGATCGTGGTGTTGTCCAGCGCCCACGACACCCACTTGTCCAGCAGCGCCTTGGCGTCGGCGTTGCCGGTGGCGTAGTAGAGCTGCGCCACCCGGTCCATCGTCCACGCCTGGAAGCCGAACCACTGGTTCGACGGCGGGTCGTGGTAGACCGGCTGCCAGTCGTAGGTCATGCCGTGGAACTTCGGCAGCCCGGACGGCGGCGTGGCGTAGTGGCCCTCCCAGCTGTTGGTGGCGCCGCCGGCGATGGCGCCCTCGGCCGACTGCAGCCACGTGTAGAACTGCAGCTGCCTGGTCAGGCTGGCGCTCCAGTCGGCCGCGCCGGTCGAGCTCTTCGGCCGCAGCTCGGTCACGTTGGACAGCGCCCAGGCCGCGAACGGGTTCTGGTAGCCGGCGTGGTTGTGGCTGGATCCGATGCGCCAGGCCCAGCCGGCGTTCGAGTCGGTCGCGCCGCCCCAGGCGTAGTACCAGGACAGCAGGTAGTTGGAGGCGTTCTTGCCGGTGCCCGCCGGGCACGACGGGCTCGTGCACCCGGGCTGCTTGAAATACTTGTCGTACATCGCGTAGCGCAGGTAGTCGCCCATCTTGGCGGCCTTGGCCACGGTGGCGGAGATGTCGCCGGCCTTGTTCTGCTCCTTGGCCCAGGTCAGCGCCCAGTAGGCGGCCTGGACCGCGCGGGCGTCGGCGTCGGGGGCGTTGGTGTACTTCCACTGCTTGGCGTACGAGGCGTCCTTGATGAACAGGTCCAGGTAGCCGTTCGTGCCGCCGTGGGCGAAGGTGTCGCAGGACGGCTGCGGGATCGTCTCGAAGACCGACTCCTCGGGGCCGCGCTGGTAGGTGTTGATGTAGGCGGGCCTGGTCGTGCCGTCGCCGCAGCGGCCGAAGCCGTAGGTGTTGTCGACGTCGAGCAGCCAGTGCATGCCGTAGACGTCGCGGGTGCCGTACGCGCTCTGCAGCTCGCCGGCGATCGGGTCGGTGCCGACGCTGACGCTGGAGTCGATCTGCGTCGGGTAACTGTTGATCGTGTTGTACTCGGCCGCGTACGTCGCCGGCTTCGAGGGGTCGTAGAAGGAGTTCGTCGGCTGGTCGGCGGTGGCCGGGATGATGTACTTCTCCATCGAGGCCCACGCGGCGTTGAACTTCGACCAGTCGCCGGTCACCTGCCCGTACGTCGCCTCCAGCCACAGGTAGTAGCTGTAGGCCTCGGACGTGGTCTCGTGCCCGTGGTCCGGCGCCTCGACCATGAACGTCTCGATCGAGTGGTACGGCACGCCCTCGGGCGAGAAGTAGCCGTTGGCCGGGTCGTGCAGCTCGTTGTAGAGCTCGACGAAGCGGGCCACGTACTCGTTGTCGCCGCCGACGTCGTCGTCCGCCTCGTTCGCCGTCACGTCCACGGCGGTGTAGCCGGTGGCGCTGACCCGGAAGACGGCCGAGCCCGCCGTGGTGTCGGCGTCGTCGGCCGCGGCCAGCGTGACGTTCTGCACGGTGTTCCAGTTCGACGGCGTGAACGTCCTGGTCGCGGAGCCGGAGACGGTGAGGTCGGCGTCACCGCTGACGCGGGCGACCGAGACGCTCACGTTCGCCGAGGGCGCCTGCGACAGCCGCACGCCGAAGGAGGCGGTGCCGTCCTCCGGCACGGAGATGGTCGTCGGGCTCACCACGAGCGCCGGGCCCGAGTTCGGCGAGACCGTGATGCCGACCGGGGCGGAGGTCGTGACCAGGCCGCTGTTGTCGGTGGCCCTGGCCGTGATCGAGTAGCTGCCGGCGGCCACGTTCGACCAGGTGTAGGCGTAGGGGGAGGAGGTGTCGGTGCCCAGCAGCGTGGAGCCCTGGTAGAAGTCGACCTTGGCGACGGTGCCGTCGGAGTCGGCGGCGGTGGCCGTGATCGGCACGGTGGCGGGGGCGGTGAACGTCTGGCCCGCTGCGGGCGAGGTCAGCGCCACGGTGGGCGCGTTGCCGGTGGCGCCGCAGGTGACCCCGTTGACGCTGAACGTGGTCGGGCTCGGGTTGCTGCCCGTCCAGGTGCCGTTGAAGCCGATGTTGGTGGAGGCACCGGTGGCCAGGCTGCCGTTCCACGGCATGTTGGTGCCGGTCACGCGGGTGCCCGACTGGCTCCAGTTGGCGCCCCAGCCGGTCGGGGTGTAGCGCTGGCCCGTGGTCGGGAAGTCGAAGGCCAGCGACCACGACGTGATGGGGTCGCCGGTGTTCTTCAGCGTGATGTTCGCGGTGAAACCGCCCTGGTTCTGGCCGCTCGTCCACTGATTGGCCGCGTACGTCACGTCGCAGGCCACCGCGGCCTGGGCGGGAGCGGCCGTGACGGCCGCGGTCGCGCCCGCGACGAGGACGAGCGTCGTGGCCACGGCGAGCCGTCTCGCCAACCGGGTCAAGAGAATCGGAGGTCTGTGCTTCACGGGGTCTCCATGGGAGTAGGGGGTTGGGAGCGCTCCCAAACGGGATTGTGGATGCCCTCCGGCGTATGTCAACGGAATGGCGTGTCTGTGACCCCCGTGTTTCCTCTCACCAGGCTGGCCGGGATGAAAGTTTCATCTGTGTCGGAGGGCATTCGGCGAGCATGCGGGGCGGTCGAAACCTCGCGATCAAGCGGGCTCTCGACACAGATCCGGCCGCGACAGACCATGGGAGCGCTCCCAGCCACCTAAGCACTGGAGATGATCGCAAGTGAGACTCCACCGCGGCCTCCGCAAATGGGCCGTGACCATGACCGCCGCGAGTGTCGCGGCCTTAGGGCTCGTCGCCGGTCAGAGCACGGCCGCGAACGCCGCCGTCGCCTGCGACGTGACCTACACAGCCAACTCGTGGACGAGCAGCCCTGGTCAGGGCGGTTTCACCGCGAACATCACGTTGAAGAACACCGGCGACCCCATCTCGTCGTGGTCGCTGGCCTTCGACTACCCGACGACCACGCAGCGCTACACCCCCACCGGCTGGGGGGCCAACTGGAGTCAGTCGGGCTCCCGGGTGACCGGGACCAACATGCCGTACAACGGGAGCCTGGCCACGGGTGCCTCGGTCTCGGTGGGCTTCAACGGCACCTGGTCCGGCACCAATCCCAACCCGACCTCGTTCAGCGTCAACGGCACCACCTGCGGCGGCACGACCCCCACCACCCCGTCGGTGGTCACCTCCGCGAGCGCGGTCGCGGTCAACGAGGGCGGCACGGCGACGTTCACCGCCAGGCTCTCCTCGGCGCCGAGCGCGAACGTGACCGTCACCACCGCGCGGACCAGCGGTGACACGGACCTGACGGTCAGCTCGGGCGCCTCGCTCACCTTCACGCCGTCGAACTGGAGCACCGCGCAGACGGTCACCCTGGCCGCGGCCCAGGACTCCGACACCACGGCGGGCAGCGCCTCCTTCAGTGTCAGCGGCACCGGCGTCACCGGCGCCACGGTGAGCGCCACCGAGGTCGACGACGACGCCACCGTGGAGCAGTCGCTCGTCGTCACTCCGACCGCGGTGACCGTGCCCGAGGGCTCGACCGGCACGTTCACCGTGCGGCTGGCCGCCCAGCCCGCCTCCGGCGTGACCGTCACGACCACGGCGGGCAGCGGCGACGCCGACCTCACCGTCGCCTCCGGCGGCAGTCTCGCCTTCACCACGGCGAACTGGAACACCCCGCAGACGGTCACCCTGGCCGCCGTGCAGGACTCCGACACCGCCGCGGGCAGCCGGACCTTCACCGTCGCCTCCACCGGCCTGACCTCGCGTACGGTCACCGCCACCGAGGCCGACGACGACGGCGGGCCTGCCCCGACCCACGTGGAGAACCCGTACGCGGGGGCCACCGGCTACGTGAACCCGAACTGGAGCGCCAGGGCCGCGGCCGAGCCCGGCGGCTCGGCAGTCGCCAACGTCTCCACGGCCGTCTGGATGGACCGCACCGCGGCCATCGCCGGCGCGTCCGGCGCCATGGGCCTGCGTGCCCACCTGGACGAGGCCGTCAGGCAGGACGCCGCCAACGGCTCCGCGCCGCTGACCATCCAGGTCGTCATCTACAACCTGCCCAACCGCGACTGCTCGGCGCTGGCCTCCAACGGCGAGCTGCGCATCTCCGAGAACGGCTTCAATCGCTACAAGACGGAGTACATCGACCCGATCGCGGCCATCCTCCGCGAGTCCGCCTACGCGAACCTGCGCATCGTCACCATCATCGAGCCCGACTCGCTGCCGAACCTCGTCACCAACCTGGACAGGTTCGCCGACTGCCGCGAGGCCAACGGCGCCGGCGGCTACCGTGACGGCGTCCGGTACGCGCTCAACCAGCTGCACGCCATCACCAACGTCTACACCTACATCGACGCCGCCCACCACGCGTGGCTCGGCTGGGACTCGAACTTCCAGCCCTCCGTCAACCTCTTCTACGAGACGGTGGCCGGCACCACCGCCGGCGTGGACAGCGTGGACGGCTTCATCGTCAACACCGCCAACTACTCCGCGTCGACCGAGCCGCACTTCACCGTCAACAGCACGGTGAACGGCACCTCGGTGCGCCAGTCCAAGTGGGTCGACTGGAACTACTACGTGGACGAGCAGTCCTTCGCCGTCGCCCTGCGCACCGCCCTGATCGCCAAGGGCTTCCGCTCCGGGCTCGGCATGCTGATCGACACCTCGCGCAACGGCTGGGGCGGCAGCGCCCGCCCGAGCGGCCCGAGCACCTCGACCAACGTGGACCAGTTCGTCGACCAGTCGCGGGTAGACCGCCGCATCCACGCCGGCAACTGGTGCAACCAGAGCGGCGCGGGCCTGGGCGCGCGGCCGACCGCGGCTCCGGCCGCCGGCCTCGACGCCTACGTCTGGATCAAGCCGCCCGGCGAGTCCGACGGCGCCAGCGAGGACATCCCGAACGACGAGGGCAAGAGGTTCGACCGGATGTGCGACCCGACCTACCCCGGCAACGACCTCAACGGCAACAACATGTCGGGCGCGCTGGCCGACGCGCCGCTGTCAGGGCAGTGGTTCTCCGCCCAGTTCAGGCAGCTGCTGCAGAACGCCTACCCGCCCGTGAACTGAGATGACCCCGACCGCGGCGCGGCGGCCCCCCCCCGCCTGACCCGGGTCGCCGGCCGGTCACCTCTTTCGGTTGGCCCGGCGCCACTCCGCGACGATCTCCTCCGCGTCGAAGGGCATCAGGTTGAGCGGTGGCCCGGACAGCCCTGTCCTGATCGCCTCGCGGATCCGTTCGTTGATCTCCGTCACGATCCGCCTGGCCTCGGTCTCCGAGCGGGCCCCGTGTGCCTCGGCCAGGGCCCGTTCGGCGTCCTTGCGCAGCGCCAGCGTGGGCGGCAGGGGCATGGACAGCCCCTCGCTCTGGACCTTCTGCTTGATCCACCACATGTCGTCGAGGTGCCGGTCGAGGTTCGGCAGCGGCTTGCCCTTGCCGGGCAGGTCGTCGAACTCGCCGCGCTCCTCGGCCTCGCGGATCTGCCGGTCGATCCAGCTCTCGAAGGGCATGCCGACGGGCTTGCGCTCGCTCACGGATGTGCTCTCCTCACGCCAGGTTGTGACTGGGGGCGACGGGGCCGCGCCAGCCCAGCACGGCCTCGGTCATGCGTACGGACGCGACGGTCGCCGCGACGTCGTGCACGCGCAGGATGCGGGCGCCCTTGAGGATGGAGACCACGTTGGCGGCGATCGTCCCCTCCTTCCGCTCGCCCTGGGGGCGGTCGAGCGTCTCGCCGATGAAGTCCTTGTTGGACAGCGCCACCAGCGTGGGGTAGCCGATCGAGGTGATCTCCTCCAGCCGGCGCGTCAGCTCCAGGGAGTGGAAGGTGTTCTTGTTGAGGTCGTGGCCGGGATCGATGATGATCTTCTCCGGCAGGATGCCGGCCTTGAGCGCGGCCGAGACCCGTTCGCGCAGGAAGTCGGCCACCTCGGACACGACGTCGGCGTAGCTCGGCCGGAAGACCCGGCGGCCGGGGCCGCCGAGGCTGTGGGTGACGATGACGCCGGCGCCGGTCTCGGCGGCGACCTCGGCCAGTCCGGGCTCGCGCAGGCCGTTGGTGTCGTTGATGACGTCGGCGCCCGCCTCTAGGGCGGCCCTGGCAACCTCGGGGCGGTGGGTGTCGACCGAGATCACCGCGTCGGTGGCGGCCCTGACCCTGGCGATGACCGGGGCCACCCGGTCGATCTCCTCCGCCACGTCGATGTGGGCCTGGGCCGCGGAGAAGGCGAAGCCACCGATGTCGACCCAGTCGGCCCCCTCGTCCACGGCCCGCGTCGCCGCCTCGACCGCGCGGTCGAGCTCGAACGTGCTGCCCTGGTCGTGGAAGGAGTTGGGCGTCCTGTTGACGATGGCCATGATGGCGACCTGGCGCTCGAAATCGAACTCGCGCCGTCCGAAGCGCCGGACGGGAGAGATGATCCCGGGGGAAAGCTCTTCGCCGCTCACGTAGTGATCCCTTTCCGTCGCCTTGAGCCTACCCGGCGCCCGGCCAGGTCAGACGGCCCGGGACCCGGGCAGGGCGATCACGCGGAGAGGCGCCAGGACTTGTACGCGGCGATCACGCGGTGAAGCGCCGCGACCCTCACACGGAGGCTCACGCGGTGAAGCGGCCGAACGGGCGCCCGCCCGGGGCCGTGACCCGGATGCGCCGCATGCTCCTCGACGCCGTCGGACCGCTCTCCCGTGGTAACCGCATGGTCAGCAGGACCGTGGTGCCGCCGGGCCCGGTGCGGAAGTCGGCGGTGTCGCACAGCCGCCTGATCAGGTAGATCCCCCGCCCGGTGTGGGACTCGTCGGAGGGCCGCTTGGCACCGTTCAGGTACGCCTCGGGGATGCCCGCGCCCCGGTCACTGGTCTCGGAGCGGATGACCCCGTCGACCGTCCACAGCTTGAACCGCCCGCGCCCGCCCGCGTGCTCGATGGCGTTGACCACGCTCTCGTGCACCGCCAGCACGAAGTCGTCGAGCCTCGGGCCGTGCAGCCCGCAGCTTCTGGCCTGCTCGGACACGGCGTGACGCAGCTTCGTCAGGTCCTGGAGAGTGAAGTCCTGGGCGATCAGGGTAGGCATGCGCTCCTCCGTGCCGTTCCGACACACAGGCCACGCTTCAGGACCCCGCGTGATCTGACATCTTCCCCTGCGGCCGGATCTTACACACAGTCATGTCGTTACGGGCGTCCGCCGACGCCGGTGGCGAGCTCGCGTACGCGGGCCATCGGCCCCCCGTCGGGCGCCAGCGGCGCGGTCTCCATCCCCGCGCCGTCGTACACGCCTTCGAACAGCTCCCGCATGGCCTCGACCGAGGAGTAGCGCGGTGTCCAGCCCAGCACCTCCCGCGCGCGGTCGGTCCGCATGACCGGGATGCGCAGGAACAGTTCGAGCAGCCCTGGCGCGGCGGGCACGAGCCTCAGGTGCCAGCCGGCGGCCACCGCCGCCCTGGCCAGGCCGCGCGGCACCGCGACCGTGCGGGAGCCGAGCAGCTCGGCCAGGTCGTGCGGGTCCAGCACGGGCTCGGCGGCGATGTTGAACGCGCCCCGCACCTCCTTGGTGACGGCCAGCCGGTACGCCTCGGCCGCGTCGGCGGCGTGCAGCACCTGCAGCCGCAGTCCTGGGATGTCCGGCACGAACGGGATCCGCCCGGCCCTGACGAGCCGCCTGGGCACGAACGGCCCGCCGAACAGCCTGCGCTGCTCGGTCGCGGCGACGCGCTGGAAGACGAAACCAGGCCGCATGCGTACGACCCGGACGTGGGGATGATCGTGCTCGAACACGTCGAGCACCCGTTCCACGTACGCCTTCTCCCGCCCGTACGCCGCCCCCGGCCAGCCGTGCGTGGGCCAGCTCTCGTCGACCGGCCGATCCTTGGGTCCCGGCGAGTACGCCCCCACGGACGAGGCGTGCACCAACGCGGGCACCCCCGCCTCCGCCGCCGCGCGGAAGACCCGCATGCTGCCCAGCACGTTGGCCCGCCAGGTGACCTCGGGATGCCGGGTCGGCTGGAACAGCCAGGCCAGGTGCACCACGGCGTCCGCGCCGTCGAAGATCCGGGTGAGGTCGTCGACGGCCACGTCGGCCCGCCGCCAGTCGGTGCGGTCGATCCGCCAGCCGGGCAGCCGGCGGGCGACCCCGACGATCGAGCTCACGTCCTCGTCCGCGGCCAGCGCGCGTACGACGCTGGTGCCGACGTTCCCGGTAGCACCCACCACGACGACTCTCATGGGTGCTCCGCTGCCCGCCCCCTGGGCCGCGAAACGTCGATCCGGCGCCTGTGACCTGCGACGTTACGGCCGCAGCAGGATCTTCACCGCGCCGTCGGACTTCTTCTGGAACATCTCGTACGCCTGCGGCGCCCGCTCCAGCGGCAGCCGGTGCGTGGTCAGGTCCATCACACCCAGCGGGTCGGAGTCGTCGGTCACCAGGGGCATGAGCGCGCCGATCCATCTCCTGACGTGCGCCTGGCCCATGCGCAGCGTGATGCCCTTGTCGAACATGCGCAGCATGGGCATCGGGTCGGTCATTCCGCCGTAGACGCCGATGACCGAGATGACCCCGCCGCGCCTGACGGCGTCGATGGCCTGGTTGAGCGCCGCCAGCCGGTCCACGCCCGCGTTCGTCATGAGCGGCGCGGCCACCGCGCCCGGCAGCAGCCCGGTGAGCGTCTGGGCGAGCTTGGCCGCGGTCGAGCCGTGGGCCTCCATGCCGACCGCGTCGATGACGGAGTCCGTGCCGCGCCCGCCGGTGCGTGCGCGGATCTCGCCGGGGACGTCGGTGACCTCACTGGCGTCGATCACCTCGATGCCGTGGCGGCGGGCCATCTCCAGGCGGGCGGTGACGCCGTCCACGCCGATCACGCGGTGGCCGAGGTGGCGGGCGATGCGGGCGCACATCTGGCCGATCGGCCCGAGCCCGAAGACGGTGACGCTGCCGCCCTCGGGGAGCTCCGCGTACGCGACGGCCTGCCAGGCGGTCGGCAGCACGTCGGACAGGTACAGGAAGCGCTCGTCCGGCGGCCCGTCGGGGACCTTGATCGGGCCGAACTGGGCCTCGGGCACCCGCAGGTACTCGGCCTGCCCGCCGGGCACCTGGCCGTAGAGCCTGGTGTAGCCGAACAGGGCGGCGCCCATGCCGTGCTCGCGCACCTGGGTGGTCTCGCACTGGGCGTACAGCTCCAGCCCGCACATGTGGCAGTGGCCGCAGGCGATGTTGAACGGAATTACCACGCGGTCGCCCGGCCTGATGCCGGAGACGGCCGGCCCGACCTCCTCGACGACGCCCATGGGCTCGTGCCCGAGGATGTCGCCCTCGGCCATGAAGGGCCCGAGGACCTCGTACAGGTGCAGGTCGGAGCCGCAGATCCCGGTGCTGGTCACTCTGATGACAGCGTCGGTGGGCTCCTTGATCGACGGGTCGGGGACGTCCTCGACCCGCACGTCACGTTTGCCGTGCCAGGTGACTGCCTTCATCCTCGTTCTCCTCATCCAGAGGCGACAAAAGCCGCATACCCCCACGCAGCTCTCCAAACGGCTCCGACCTTGAGGCGAGTGCCTAGACTGCCCTCATGGCACCGACTCCCCTCACCCCGGACGAGGCCGCCCGCTTCCGGGGGAACATGTCCGAATGGCTCGCCAAGGAGCTCGTGGAGAAGGGCTCGCTCCGCCTGTCCGCCGTGGACGACCCGGAGCTGCAGCGCCACTTCCAGGAGGCGGTGCACCGGGCGAGCGAGCTGCTCGGACGCCCGGTGATCAGCATGGCCGGCCCGCGCGGCATGACGTTCGAGCTCGGCGATCAGCCGCTCACAGACCGGCAGCACCCTCCCCTCACCCCGTAACCAGCCCGCTCTGACCTTCTTCCGGCCCCGCACGAGTGCTGACACCCGTGGGGGCCGTTTTGTCATGCCCGCGAGATGACGCCGGCGACCTGGCGTTCTTCCTGGCTGCCCATGGTCAAGCGGTGACAGAAGCTTTACACTCTCCGTATTCGATGAGTAACTAGGGGTAGTGACCGACTGGAGAGAGAAGGAGCCGTGCGTATGCCGGTGGGCTTCACCCAGCATTCCCTTGGTTCACGCATTGATCAGCGGCTGAGCGGTTTCCTGGAAACCTGGCGCGCCCAGGTCTCCGACCCGGGCGTGGAGGCCGCCTACGGCCTGCTGTCCTCGTTCATCCTCGGCGGCGGCAAGCGCGTCCGGCCGCAGCTGTGTTACTGGGGCTGGCGCGGCGCCGGCGGCGACGACTGTGAGGAGATCATCAGCGCCGCCGCCGCCCTTGAGCTGTGTCATGCGGGCCTGTTGATCCACGACGACATCATGGACGGCAGCGAGCTGCGCCGGGGCCGCTCGACCGTCCACATGAGCCTGGCCGGGCTGCACGACGGACCGGGCGCGGAGGCGTTCGGCCGGGCGGGTGGCATCCTGCTCGGCACCCTCAGCCTGGCCTGGTCCGACGCGCTGCTGTCCTCGTGCGGCGTGGAGGGCGCGCGGCTGCGTTCTGCGCACCACGTGTTCGACACCATGCGCACCGAGGTCATCAGCGGCCAGTACCTCGACGTGCTCGCGCAGCTCCGCTCGGGCGCGACCGAGGAGGAGGCGCTGACGGTGATCCGCTACAAGAGCGCGAAATACACCGTCGAGCGGCCGCTGCAGATCGGGGGCGCGCTGGCCGGCGCCCCGCTGGAGCTGCTGGACGAGTACTCCCGCTTCGGCGTGCCCCTGGGCGAGGCGTTCCAGCTGCGCGACGACGTGCTCGGCACGTTCGGCTCGTCGGCGCAGACGGGCAAGTCGGCGCTGGACGACCTGCGGGAGGGCAAGCAGACGGTGATGTTCGCGCACGCCGTGCAGCACGCCTCCCCCGCCCAGCTCGTCCAGCTCCGCACCTGGCACGGCAATCCGGCGCTGGACGAGGAGCACGCCGCGCAGGTGCGGCAGATCCTGATCGACACGGGAGCGCTGGCCAGGGTCGAGCAGATGATCGAGGAACGGGTCGGCCAGGCCATGACCGCTCTGAGCCGGGCGCAGATCAAGCCGGAGGCCGCCGGCGTGCTGGCCCTCATGGCCGACCAGCTCGCCCACCGCACCAAGTAAGGGGACCCCCGGATGGGACGGGTACTTCTCGCTGCCCCGCGCGGCTACTGCGCGGGCGTGGAACGCGCGATCATGACGGTGGAAGAGGCGCTGAGACGCTTCGGACCGCCCGTCTACGTGCGTAAACAGATCGTCCACAACACCTTCGTGGTCGAGGACCTGACCGGGCGCGGCGCGGTCTTCGTCGAGGAGCTCGACGAGGTCCCCGACGGCGCGCTGGTCGTCTTCTCCGCCCACGGCGTCGCGCCCGCGGTGAAGGACGAGGCCGGGCGGCGCGGCCTGCGCTCGATCGACGCCACCTGCCCCCTGGTCACGAAGGTGCACAAGGAGGCCGCGCGGATGGCGGACGAGGGCTTCGAGATCGTCCTCATCGGCCACGCCGAGCACGAGGAGGTCGAGGGCACGCTCGGCGAGGCCCCTGACCGCATCCACGTCGTGGACCCGGCCAGGCCCGGCGACCTGGCGACGGCCGGCTCCGGCCGGATGAGCTGGCTGTCGCAGACCACGCTGGCCGTGGACGAGACCATGCGGGCCGTCACGGCGCTGCGCGAGCGCTTCCCCGGCCTGGTCGATCCGCCGAGCGACGACATCTGTTACGCCAGCCAGAACCGCCAGCAGGCGATCACCAGGATCGCGCCGGAGTGCGAGCTCGTCATCGTGGTCGGCTCGCCGAACTCCTCCAACAGCCGGCGCCTGGTCGAGGTCGCGCTCAACGCGGGTGCGGACGCCGCCCACCTGGTCGACCGGGCCTGCGACGCCGACGAACGCTGGCTCGACGGCGTCGCGACCGTCGGGGTGAGCTCCGGCGCGTCCGTGCCGGAGAGCCTGGTCGGCGAATTACTGGCCTGGCTCTCGGCCCGCGGATACGCCGACGTGGAGCAGGTGACGCTGACGGAGGAGACCCTCACGTTCTCGCTGCCGCTCGAACTCCGATCCTCCCGCAACCCTCGCTAGGTCCCATCCACAGATTGGCGGTGCACCACGATGACAGAAACCACGCACACCACGGCAGCTGAGAACGGCAACGGGCAGCTCAGCCTCAGTACCGACGCGGCCAAACAGCTCGCGACGACCACCAAGACGCCGCCGCAGATGCAGGAGATCACCAGCCGGTGGCTGCTGCGGCTGCTGCCGTGGGTGCAGTGCTCGGGCGGCGTGTTCCGGGTCAACCGGCGGCTGACGTACACGCTGGGCGACGGCCGGATCACCTTCACCACCACGGGCGCGGAGGTGCGGGTGATCCCGGCGGAGCTGACCGAGCTGCCCATGCTGCGCGGCTTCGACGACATGGACGTGCTCGGCGCGCTGGCCGACCGGTTCAGCCAGCGCGAGGTGGAGGCGGGCGAGGAGATCGTCTCCGAGGGCGGCGAGGTGGACCGGCTCGTGCTGATCGCGCACGGCCGCGTGGCCAAGGTCGGGCACGGCTCGTACGGCGACGAGCAGAACCTCGGCGTGCTGGCCGACGGCGACCACTTCGGCGAGCTGACCCTGGCCGGGGGCGGCCGGCACGAGTTCTCCGCCCGCGCGAAGACGGCCACCACCGTGCTCACGCTCTCCCGCCAGGACTTCGAGCAGGTCGCCGAGCAGGCCCCGGCGCTGCGCGAGCACGTCGAGCGCTGGCGCACCAGCGGCGACCGCGAGCAGAACGACTACGGCGAGGCCGCGATCAACATGTCGGCCGGCCACGTCGGCGAGGCCGTCCTGCCCGGCACGTTCGTGGACTACGAGCAGACCCCGCGCGAATACGAGCTGAGCGTGGCCCAGACGGTCCTGCGCGTGCACAGCCGCGTCTCCGACCTGTACAACCAGCCGATGAGCCAGCTCGACCAGCAGCTGCGCCTGACGATCGAGGCCCTGCGCGAGCGCCAGGAGCACGAACTGATCAACAACAGGGAGTTCGGCCTGCTCCACAACGCCGACTTCGGCCAGCGCATCCGCACCCGCTCCGGCCCGCCCACCCCCGACGACCTCGACGACCTGCTGTCGACCGTGTGGAAGGAGCCGTCGTTCTTCCTGGCCCACCCGCAGGCCATCGCCGCGTTCGGCCGCGAGTGCAGCAAGCGCGGCGTCTACCCGCAGTCGAGTGAGGTCAGCGGGCACCGCGTGCCGGCCTGGCGGGGCGTGCCGATCTTCCCGTGCAACAAGATCCCGGTCTCTGGCACCCGTACGACGTCCTTCCTGCTCATGCGTACCGGGCAGGAGAACCAGGGTGTCGTGGGCCTGCACCAGACCGGCATCCCCGACGAGTACCAGCCGAGCCTGTCGGTCCGCTTCATGAACATCAACGAGAAGGCCGTCATCTCCTACCTCGTCAGCGCCTACTACTCGGCCGCCGTGCTGGTACCGGACGCGCTCGGCGTGCTGGAGGACGTCGAGCTCGGCAGGAACGGCTAACCGCCACATTTCTCGTCAGGAGTTGGTGTGATGACAGCGGAGCCCGGCCAGAGGTCGAGCCTCGGCGCCTCGGCGGCGCGCAACCTGGCCACGACGACCAAGACGCCACCCCAGATGCGGGAGATCTCCCCGCGCTGGCTGCTGCGGGTGCTCCCGTGGGTGGACGTCGCGGGCGGGGTCTACCGGGTGAACCGGCGGCTCACCTATCCGGTCGGCGGCGGCCAGGTGAGCTTCGCCAACACCGGGGCCAGGATCCACGTCGTCCCACCGACCCTGGCCGAGCTGCCGCCGCTGCACGGGCTGGCCGGCGACCACGTGCTCGACCTGGTCGCCGAGCGGTTCGAGCAGCGCGAGTACGAGCCCGGCGACACGATCGTGCGGGCCGGGCGGCCGGCGGACGAGCTGGTCGTCGTCGCGCGCGGGCGGGTGCGGAGGTTCCGGGCGGGCGCGTACGACGCCCGGACCTTCGCCGGCGTCCTGGCCGGCGGCGACCACGCCGGCGCCGACGAGCCCGCCCAGGGCGAGCCGTGGGACTGCACGCTGGCGGCCGACACCGCCTGCACGGTGCTGTTCCTGCGCTGGGAGGAGCTCCACGCGCTGGCCGAGCGGTCACCGGCGCTGCGCGACCGGCTCGCCGCCCACCGCGCGAGCAGGGCCGCGCCGCAGAACAAATGGGGCGAGGCCGAGATCGCCACCGCCGCCGGGCACCGCAGCGAGGTGACGCTGCCCGGCACGTTCGCCGACTACGACCCGGGGCCGCGCGAGTACGAGCTGAGCGTGTCGCAGACCGTGCTGCGCGTCCACAACCGGGTCACCGACCTGTACAACCAGCCGATGGACCAGAAGGAGGAGCAGCTGCGCCTGACCATCCAGGCGGTACGCGAGTCGCAGGAGCGCGAGATGATCGTCAACCGCGACTTCGGGCTGCTCCACCAGGCCCACCCCGGCCAGCGCGTGCACACCCGCACCGGCCCGCCCACACCCGACGACCTCGACGAGCTGCTGTGCCGCAGGAAGAAGTCCCGCTTCTACCTGGCTCATCCGCGCGCCGTCGCCGCCTTCCACCGCGAGTGCAGCGCCAGGGGCCTCTGTCCCGACAGCGTCGAGATCGACGGCGCGCGCATGACCGCGTGGCGCGGCGTGCCCATCCTGCCCTGCGACAAGATCCCGATCAGCGGGCAGGGCACGACCTCGATCCTCGTCCTGCGCACCGGCGAGGAAGACCAGGGCGTCGTCGGCCTCCACCGCCGCGGCGTCCCCGGCGAGCGCGAGCCGGGGCTGAGCGTGCGCTTCAGCGGCATCGACGCCAGAGCCATCGAGTCCTACCAGGTCAGCGCCTACTACTCGGTCGCCGTCCTGGTGCCGGACGCGCTCGGCGTGCTGGAGAACGTCGAGGTGGCGCGCTGACCGTTCACGTGAAGGAGCGATGATGTCCCAGCCGTTCGAACTGCCGGACTTCTACCAGCCGTATCCGGCCCGGCTCAACCCGCACCTCAACGAGGCTCGCGCCCACTCCACGCGGTGGGCGCGCGACATGGGCATGCTTGAGGGCTCGGGCGTCTGGGAGGAGGCCGACCTCGACGCCCACGACTATCCGCTGATGTGCGCCTACACCCATCCCGACTGCGACGGCGCCGAGCTGAGTCTGATCACCGACTGGTACGTGTGGGTCTTCTTCTTCGACGATCACTTCCTGGAGGTCTTCAAGCGCACCGGTGACCTGAAGGGCGGCAAGCGGTATCTCGACCGGCTGGCCGCCTTCATGCCGATGGGCCTGGACCTGACGGTGCCCGAGCCGGCCGGCCCGGTGGAGGCAGGGCTCGCCGACCTGTGGCCGCGTACCGTGCCGGGCATGTCCGCCGACTGGCGGGCGCGGTTCGCGGAGAGCACCCGCAACCTGCTCGACGAGTCCCTGTGGGAGCTGGCCAACATCAACAGGGGCCGGGTGGCCAACCCGGTCGAGTACATCGAGATGCGGCGCAAGGTCGGCGGCGCCCCCTGGTCGGCCGGGCTGGTCGAGCACGCGGTGGCGGCCGAGGTGCCGGCCAGGATCGCGGCCTCGCGGCCGATGCGGGTGCTGCGCGACTCCTTCTCCGACGCCGTGCACCTGCGCAACGACCTGTTCTCCTATGAGCGTGAGGTCCGTGACGAGGGCGAGCTGAGCAACGGCGTGCTGGTGCTGGAGACGTTCCTCGGCTGCGGCACGCAGGAGGCCGCCGAGGCGGTCAACGACCTGCTGACCTCGCGGATGCAGCAGTTCGAGCACACGGCGGCGTTCGAGCTGGGGCCGCTGTTCGCGGAGCACGCCATCGACCCGATCGGCGCGGCCGAGGTGCTGGCGTACGTGAAGGGGCTGCAGGACTGGCAGTCGGGCGGGCACGAGTGGCACCTGCGCTCCAGCCGCTACATGAACGCGCGGGCCAGGGCGAGCCGGCCGCTCGGCATGTCGTCGGCGATCGACGTGCTGGGCGCCAAGCGGCTGCGGAACTTCGCGCACGTGCCGTACCCGCGGGTGGGTCCTTCGCGCATCCCCGACCTGTACGTGCCCTTCGACCTGAAGCTGTCGCCGCACCTCGACCGGTCACGGCGCCACACCGTGGACTGGTGCCGGGAGACGGGCATGCTGGAGCCGCAGAACAGGGTGGTCGGCACGGCGGTGTGGGACGAGGCGAAGGTGATCGACTACGACCTGCCGCTGTGCGCGGCGGGCCTGCATCCGGACGCCTCGCCGGAGGAGCTCGACCTGGCCTCGTTCTGGCTGGCCTGGGGCACGTACGGCGACGACTACTTCCCCGCCGTGTTCGGCGGGACCCGTAACCTGTCGGCGGCCAAGGTGTGCGTGGACCGGCTCAAGGAGTTCATGCCGCTCGACTGCTCCGCCCCGCCGCCGCCGGTCGGCGCGCTGGAGCGGGGGCTGGCCGACATCTGGGCCAGGACGGCGGGGCCGATGCCGGTCAAGGACCGCCGGGAGTTGCGCGCGTCGGTCGAGGACATGTGCGCGGCCTGGCTCTGGGAGCTGGCGGGCGAGATCGCCCACCACATCCCCGACCCGGTGGACTATCTGGAGATGCGCAGGCACACCTTCGGCTCGAAGCTGACGATGAGCCTGTGCCGGTTGCGGCGCTCGAAGGCGATCCCGAGTGAGCTCTACGCGACCGGTCCGATGGTGGCGCTGCAGAACGCGATCATGGACGCCGGGATGCTGGTCAACGACGTCTTCTCGTACCAGAAGGAGATCGAGTTCGACGGCGAGGTGCACAACGGCGTCCTGGTGGTGCAGAACTTCTTCGACTGCGACTACCCGGCCGCGCTGGAGATCGTCAACGATCTGATGGCCTCGCGGGTGCGGCAGTTCGAGCACATCGTGGCGCATGAGCTGCCGATCGTCTGCGCCGACTTCGGCCTCGACGCGGACGCGCGGCAGGACCTCGACGCCTTCGTGGCCGAGCTGCGCGACTGGCTGGCGGGCGTCGCCCACTGGCACCGCCACTGCTCGCGCTACGACGAGCCGTCGCTGCTTCGCCACCACCGCGCGACGCAGTGGCGGATCGGCGGGCCCACGGGGCTCGGCACCTCGGCCGCGCTGATCGAGCTCACAGGGGCGCGTGGTGGACCGTGGGCTGGTAGTACCACCCCATCATGCGCAGGAGCCGCCGCTGAGTCGGCGTGACGTTGTGCAATCGGATCCAGCGCTGCCCTGCGGGCAGCGTAGGCATGACCAGCACCCGCAGTCCTGAGACGTCGATGAAGGTCAGCGCCCCGGTGTCGACGTCGACGTAAGGGCAGGGGTCAGGTCGGACGGCGGCATTCGTGCCGGTGTTCTGGCGGCAACTCGCCAGGACGCCGGCCAGCGCCGGACTGTTGGTGGCGTCGATCTGGCCGGTCAGTGTGACGACCGGAGCCTCGGACGCCATCGCCACGGTGATGCTCAGCTGCTCGTCCTGATAGAGCAGTCGCTGCTGGACGCTACACACCCCTCGCACCCCCCAACACGCACTCTGGGGGTCATATTGCCGAATTTCCTGAAATACAGGCTACACGAGGAATTATTTAATAGGTATTCTTCGCCGTGTTATGACCGTTTTTAGGGTGAATGTTGGCAGGCAGCGCTTTCCGAACAGGCGGGCCGTACCCGCGCCGGCTGCGGGCTTGACGGACACCGTCCTGTTCGGATGCGCGATCTACCGAGGACGGTGACAGGCCGCCCGGATCCGCGTACGCGACCGGCGGTGAGGCACTCCGGCAAGGTGCCGCCACGAGGGGTTCGTGGCTGCCGGAGCGCCGTCACACCGGGGAACGCGGACCTGGGCGACGAGCCGCCCCGCCCTCGGGCGATCAGTTGTTGTCGCCCACGTTCTCCAGGTTGCTGAGAGCGTTGAGGTCGATGTCCTGCAGGTGCAGGAAGGTGCCGAGGTCGATGTACTTCACGGAGTCGTTGAGGACGTCGTTGGCCACCGTGGCGTCGTCGAGGATGCTCAGCTGGCTGAGGATCTGCTTGCCCTTGTTGAACGCGTTGGGACCGACGTCGGCCGAGGCGCTCGTGGCCGACATCCCGAACATGCAGCCCGCGATCGCTGCACCAGCGAGAATGCGACGGATCATTTGTTTGTTTCTCCTTCGTCGGAATCGGCGCGGGATGCGCGTCATCGTGAATCACTCGCACAGCGCTGTGAGATTCGCTGAATAACAATCTCGCGGCCCGTCGGCGCGCCGCAACCCGGCCACGCTAAGTCGAAGTCAAATACGCGCACCAATTCCTTGGCTGCCGATCAGCCCCAGTCGGGATATGTACCGAGTAGTCCCGCTTTGCCCCGGGCGGCATGACGGCAATTACTCATCTTATGGCCATACGCGCACCCCGCCTGCCCAAAGGGCGTTTTATCCGCATAGGCAGGGCGGAATGTTAACGGTGGAGCGCCGTGACCACGGGCTCGGCATAAACGAGTCGAGGAGCGCTGAATATGCCATGAACGGAATAATGACGGTGCTGTCGGCGGTGCTGGCGGGCACACTTGTCAATGCGTTTCCCGTCACTGCCGCGGCGGCCGTCGACGGCTGTCCCGCGCAAATATGCCGGCCCGTCTCGGCGCTGCGCTCAGGGGCCGGGGCCATCGCGGCGCGGGCGGCGATGGAGATGATCGGAATTCCCTATTCGTGGGGCGGCGGCGGGGTGCGCGGGCCCGGATTCGGGATCGGGAAAGGCGCCAAGACGCTCGGTTTCGACTGCTCGGGCCTGACGGAGTACGCCTGGGCGCGGGCGGGGGTGCTCATCGGCACGACCACGCACGAGCAGTGGCGCTCGGGGATCCGCGTGGACAGGGAGCAGGTGGAGCCGGGGGATCTGGTCTTCTACGACAACGACCCGGGCAGTCCCGGGCCCGAGCACGTCGCCGTGGCGGTGGACGCGACGCGGATGGTGCACGCGCCGCAGACGGGGCAGTTCGTCCGGGTGGATCCGCTGGATCGGCCGACCTTCATGGGAGTGGTCCGGCCGAGCGAGACCGCGGCGAACCTCGACCCGCCGGCGTGAAGCGGGGCACCGGCACGTGCCTCCGGCGGAAACGACGATCGCGCGGCCCGGGGTCGTCCTGCAGTGATCGACCCGGACCGCGCGATGCGCGTAGCTCGGTGCGCACCAAGCCAGTGCCGTGGTCGCGATGTCCACGGCCCGTACATTCGGCCTACCTCAAGGCACCAGAAAGACGATCTTGGCCGGGCGGGCTCTCCGCATGTTCGGAAAGCCGCCGATCACCTTCCTGCCTACGCCATGTGAGGAGTCGTCAGTTGTTGTCGCCGGAGTTCTCCACGTTGCTCAGAACGTCGGCGTCGATGTCCTGCAGGTGGGCGATGGTCAGCACGTCCACGTACTTGACGGAGTCGTTGAGGACGTCGTTCAGCGCGGTCAGGTCGTCCAGGATGCTGAACTGGCTCAGAATGCTCTGCCCGCTGTTGTGCGGGTTGGGGCCGACGTCGGCCGAGGCCGCGGACGCGGAGAAACCGAGTGCGACGGCCGCGATCGCGGCACCGGCGAGAATGCGACGGATCATGTGTGCTTTCCTCCATGGATCGGCGCGGAAATCCCGACGCCATAGTCGTTTGTGCAGGGCTGTGAGGTGCCGCCAATAACAATCGCGGCAGGCAGCGAGAACCGCAACTCATTTGGCCCTGCTGGGAGTCAAGCCGGACCCTCTCTTTCTTGGCACGGTGTTTTCACGCCCGTCGACCGCGCCCGGTATTTACGCTCCACCAGAAGGCCGGAAATCGACATCTGTTTTGGCTCTCCGCGAGAATACCCGCGTATTAGTTCACCACCGGTTAGGCAAGGATCGCCCGAAACTTGAATATCGCGTACGCCCGGCGGCGTATCCGGGCGTCCGCCCGAGGGGGGACGTCGTGGCCGGACGGAACGGTGAGGATGACCGCCTGGGCACGGAAAGGAGGCGGGTGAGATGCGACCACGAATGAGGAAGACGATCGTGGTAATCCACGTCATCGCTTCGGTCGCGCTGGCCGGGGAGGTGTGGGGCCTGGTCGTGCTGAATACGGCGGCGACGCTGGCAAAGGATCCCGCGCTGACCCACTCGGCCTATCAGCTGATGGCGCCGCTGGTGTTCACGGGCGGGATACCGCTCAGCCTCATCGCATTGATCAGCGGCATGACTCTGGGCCTGACCAGCCATTGGGGGCTGTTTCGCCATTACTGGGTGGCGGCCAAGCTGGTGCTGCTGCTGGCCGTGGTCGGCGTGGGCATGTTCCTGTTCGATCCGGAGGGAATGGCCGCCGCCACCTCGGGCGGCCGGTCCGTGGCGGAGGCACCGCAGTGGGGTCAGGTGGCGGCGCTGGGCCTGCAGATCGCCATGCTGATGACGGCCACGGCGCTGTCGGTCTTCAAACCGCGCCGCAGAATTCGCGCCGCGACGTGGCCGTCAGGGGTGGCCGCCGATCCGGTCGAGAGCCGCTGACAGACGGTGCAGCGCCTCCAGGCAGTCACGGGCCGTCTCGACGCCCAGCTCGCCCACGAGCCGGTCGGCGAACGCCTGATGGCCGGGGGTGATCTCGTCGATGGCCGCCCGCCCCTCGGCCGTGGGCCGCAGCAGCTTGGCCCGCCGGTGCGCGGGGTTGGGCCGGTATTCGGCCAGCCCCCGCTCGACCAGCAGGTCCGCGATCCGCTGCACGCCCTGCCTGGTCATCCCCATGACGCGGGCGATCCCGGCGACGGGCAGGGGCTCGGCGAGGACGGCTCCGAGCACCTGCCACCACGCCGCCGTCATCCCCGCCGGGCGGGCCAGCTCCTCGGCCACGTGCAGGAACTGCCCGTTGAGCCGGAACGACCCCAGAGCCATCCCGGACAACAGCTCGGCGCTCTCGCTCATGCGGCCGCCAGCACCTCGAACGCCGTGGCGTCGCTGTGCGCGAACAGCCGGAACCAGGCGTCCAGCACCTCCGGCCGGTAGACGGCGAGCCGCCGGAAGATCTCCCTGGCGAAGGCCACCGGCTCGGTCGGCCCGGCCGTGATGAGGTCGCCCCCGAGCACCGCGTCCCGGTCGAGGTAGCGCCCGGCGCCGACGTAACCCGGCTGCGCCTGGAGGTAGTGCACCACGGCGCTGGTGTGGTCGCGCTCGTCGAGCAGCCCCTCACGGGCCAGTCCGGCCGTGGCGCCGCAGATGGCCGCCACCGGCACGCCCGCGTCGAGGAACTCCCCCGCCTTGCGCGCGAACGGCGCGAGCTCGTCGCCCATGTCCCACAGGTCGGCGCCGGGCAGGATGAGCAGCGCGCTTTCCGCCGGCGACAGGTCGCTGAGCGCCAGGTCGGGTGTGAGGCGCACGCCGCCCATGGTGACGACGGGGTCGCGGGTCAGGCCGACCGTGACGATCTCGTAGCCCTCGGGCTCGCGCATGTAGCGGCCGTTGCGCAGATGCGCGGTCGCGTGACCGGTCTCCCAGTCGGCGAGGGTGTCGTAGACGGCGTGGTGTGCGATTCGCTTCATGACAACATCTTGTCATTACGACAGTATGTTGTCAATGCGATCCCATGCGAGGATAGTGGTCATGGCAGAGATCGTCGGCGGCGGACGCCCGGTGAACGACGCGGAGCGGCGTGTGATCGCCTATCTGCGCGACCACGCGCCCGGCGACTGGCTGCTGCTGCACAACGTCGAGGTCCCGCGCGGCCACGACGTGTTCGAGGTCGACCTGATCGTGCTGACCGGCCACTCGCTCGTCGTGGTCGACGTCAAGGGCACCAGGGGCCGCATCGAGGTGTCCGGCACCCGCTGGTTCCCGCCCCGAAGGGAGGCGTTCGGCTCGCCCGTGGCCAAGCTGCGCGGCACCGCGAAGGCGCTCAAGGGCCTGCTGGTGTCCAGGGCCACCCAGCTCGAACGGGTCTACGTCGACAGCCTGGTCGTGCTCACCTCGCCCGACGCCGAGCTGATCGACCCGGCCGGGCGCGACGCGGTCAACGTCACCGACCTGCCGGGCCTGCTGGCCACGCTGAGCGACGTCTCGCGGGTCAGGCGTGGGTGCAGCCCCGACGCGAAGCCGTACCTGACGGCGATCCTCGACGCGCTCAACCAGACCGTGCGCCGCAGCACCGCGCCGCCCAGGTTCGGCAACTGGGAGGTCGAGGAGCAGCTCGGCGGCGACGCCAAGGTCACCGAATACCGCGCGTTCAACGCCACGCTGCCGGGCAGCGAGACCGTGCTGCTGCGGGTCTACCAGGCCGATCCGCTGGCCGACCACGAGGCGCGGGCGGCCGAGCGGCAGCGCATCGCCAACGCCTACCAGTCGCTGGCCCGCATCCCGCCCCATCCGTGCGTGGTGCGCTCGCGCGACTTCTTCGCCATCGACGACGAGAGCCGGTTCGTGCTGGTGCTCGACGACGTCCACGGTCAGGCGCTGCACCTGGCGATGGGCAAGGGCGCCGCCCCGATGGCGGTGATCCAGGACCTGCTGCGCGGGCTGGCGCACGCCCACGCCAACGGCGTCGTGCACCGTGCCCTGACCCCGGCCTCGCTCCTGGTCACCGACGCCGGGCACGCCGTGCTGACCGGGTTCGACTACGCCAAGCCAGGCCCGCGCAACTACACCGTGGCCCACGAGCTGGGCAACGTGCTCGACGCCCACTACGTGGCGCCCGAGTGCCAGGAGCGGCCCGACCAGATGACGACCGCCTCCGACGTCTACGCGGCCGGCGCCATCGCCTACCAGGTCCTCACCGGCCAGTTGCCGACCAGCGCCGACGCCCACGGCGGCCCCGAGGTGCCCGAGGTGGTCCGCCGGATGCTCGACCACTCGCCCGCCAAGCGGCCCACGGCCGAGCAGGCGCTGGAGGCGCTGCGCAGCACGCCGCAGCAGGGCTCGAAGATCAGGCGTCTCGTCCGCCGCATCGTCTCCGGCTCCTGACGACCGGCCCCGGCCGGGCCCACGCCGGGCCCGCACCGCGACGGCTTCGCGGCGGCTCCGGGCTAGGCGGCGGTGATCATGTCGAGGATGTCGATCACGTACAGCATGGGCAGCTCGCCCGGCGACGGCACGGCCACCCGGCTGCCGACGTGCTGCCCGGTCAGCGCCTTCACCCAGGACATGGGCGCGGCGCCGGCCTCCAGCGTGTACGCGCTCGGCCCGCCCCGCCGGTAGGAGGAGTCCACCACGGTCCGCGACGGCCAGGACGCGGCCACGTACTGGACGACCACCTTCGCGCCGGGCTCGACCCGGGGCCCCGACCCGTCGATGAGCGTACGGGCGGGCTCCGACGGCGTGAGGTCGGCCGGGACCACCGGCAGCGCGCGCCCGACGAGCCTGGCGTCGGGCGGGTAGCCGCCCAGGATGTCGAAGACGAGCACCAGCGTGTCGGCGGGCGACAAGCCGCCTAGCGGCACGTTCGGGCCCCTCGCCTCGCCGGCCGGGCTGACCAGCATGACGCGGCTGCCCGCCGGCCGCCCGATGAGGGCCTGCCGCCAGGTCTCCGACACCTGCCTGCCGTCGAAGACGACCGTGGTGGGCTGGTTGCCGTCCCAGGTGCTCAGGTAGGGACGGTTGCCCGACCAGCGCCGGATGTCCACGTCGGCGAGCACCACGTCACCGGGCACCGTACGCCGTCCGCTGCCCGTCGACAGCACCGTGATCCGCGGCGTGCGCCCCGGCTGGCCCAAGGGTATGGAGACGTTCGGCTTGCTGCCGAACCGACCCGTGACGACGGGTTGCGTGCCCTCTTCCGCCACCCCGCACGTGGTGGCGAGCATGAGGAGGGCAGGCCAGAACAGACGCACGATTTTCCTCCTGGACCAGATCCGAAGGAGTTACTTGCCGCAAGTGTCCAAAGGAAAGCTTCGGGGCGCGCCATCTCACGACAAACTTGGGACCGTGGGACGACGAGACGCGACGGCCCGCGTTCGGGTCGGCGTAAGGAGAGCATGTGAGCAAGCCCAACCTCGCGCGGCGGGTCGCCGAGGCGGCCGAGATCGCGTTGACCACCCGTAAGTACGTGACGTTCATCGACGTGGTGACCGCGCTGCGCTGGCTGCACTCCCGGCACGTGGACACCTGGCGGCAGGGCAGGGTGGCCACGCTAGCCGAGCTGGCGGCGGTCGATGAGGACCGCCTGCTGACCACGGCCGGCCTGCTGCGCGACTGGGCGCGGGACAAGGGGCTCAAACCGGTCGACACCCCGTATGTCGCGGGCACGCGCGACCGCCGCGAGCTGCGCTTCACCGCCGCGCACGCGCAGGAGCCGTTCCGGGTGCACTGGTTGTCGCCCGACCTCAGCGAGGCCAGGGTGCGCCGGCTCACCGAGGCGCAGAGCAAGGCGCCCGACCTGGTGGCGGTGGCCCCGCTCGACGAGTGGACGTGCGCGTCCTGCGCCGGCACCGGCCCCTATCTGATCATGGAGGACGACGCGCCCCACTGCCTGACCTGCGCGGACATGGACCACCTGGTGTTCCTGCCGTCGGGAAACGCCGCGCTCAGCCGCCGCGCCAAGCAGGAGAGCGGCCTGTCGGCGGTGGTGGTCCGCTACAACCGGCGGCGCCGGCTCTACCAGCGCCAGGGCCTGCTGGTGGAGGAGGCCGCGCTGGCCGCGGCGGAGGAGCGGTGCCTGGCCGACGAGGAGGTACGGCTGCGCCGCCGCGAGCGCGACCGCGAGCGCAAGGCCGATCAGGACGTCGAGTTCCAGGCGCGGATGGCGGCCGAGATCGCCCGGCTGTTCCCCGGCTGCCCGGAGGAGCGCGCGCGGGAGATCGCCGAGCACGCGGGCCTGCGCGGCAGCGGCCGGGTCGGCAGGTCGGCGGCGGCCAAGGCGCTCGACGAGAACGCCATCACGCTGGCCGTCATCGCCTCGGTCCGGCACCTCGACACCGACTACGACAGCCTGCTCATGTCCGGCGTGCCGCGGATGGAGGCCCGCGAGCGGATCAGAGGGGCCATCGAGCGCAAGCTCGAAGAATTCCGCGCCCCGCGCTAATGTCGAAAACATGAGCGACTGGCACGACGTGAGGCAGGAGCTGCGCGCGTTCGCGCTCGGCCTGCCCGAGAGCCACGAGGATCATCCCTGGGGCGAGACCGTCATCAAGGTCAACAAGAAGGTCTTCCTGTTCCTCGGCATCGACGAGCAGACCGAGAAGTGGGATCCGACCTTCGGGGTGAAGCTCCTGTCGGAGGCCCACGGCCACGCGCTGACCGTCGAGGGGGCCGGGCCGAGCGGTTACGGGCTGGGCAAGGCCGGGTGGGTGACCGTGCCGTTCCTGTCCGCGCTGCCCGAGACGGAGGTGCTGCTCGACTGGGTCGAGGAGAGCTACCGCGCCATCGCGCCCAAGCGCGCGGTCAAAGAACTCGACCTCAGGTGACAGCCGAACGCGCGGTCAAGAGGACTCGGCCCCAGGTGACGCCCAGATGGAGCCGCAACACGGGGCCGGAGACGGGGGCCGGGAACGGCGATGAGTGATCTACAGGACCGGATCCAGCGTCACCTAGACGCGCTCGTCGGCAGCGGCGTGGAGGCCGGCCTGCAGGTCGCCGTCTACCAGAACGGTGTGCTGATCGTGGACGCGGTGGCCGGTTCGGCCGACCCGGTCACCGGACGGCCGCTCACCTCCGGCACGCCGATCTTCAGCTTCTCCACCGGCAAGAACATCGCCGCGACGCTCGCGCACATGCTCGTCGCGCGGGGGTTCCTCGGCTACGACAGCCTGGTCACGGACCATTGGCCCGAGTTCGGGGTACGCGGCAAGGCCACGACGACGCTGCGCCACGTACTGACCCATACGACCGGTCTGCCCGCCATGCCGCGCGAGATCACTCCGGCTGAGCTGCCCGACTGGTCCAGGGTGTGCGCGGCGTTGGCCGCGGCCGAACCGCGCCGGCCGCCCGGCACCGCCATGGGCTATCACGCCTACACCTTCGGCTATCTGGTCGGTGAGCTGGCCCGGCGAACGACCGGGCGGCCGATGCGCGAGCTGCTGCGTGAGTGGATCACCACGCCGCTCGGCATCGCGGGGCAGCTCTACTTCGCCGCCCCGCCGGAGTCCCTGCCGGAGCTGGCCCGCCTGGAGCAGCGGGCGGAGCGGTGGCCCGCCGTCCCGGACGACGATGACGCGATCCTCGCGCCGTGGGAGAGCGGGCCCAGCGCCGATTTCGGCAACGACGGCGAGATCCTGCGCGCCGACATCCCGTCGGTGGGCATCTCCACCGCGCGCGGTCTCGCCGCGATGTTCGACGCCCTGCTGCGGGGCGAGCTCGTGGACTCTGCCCGGGTGGGGGAACTGTCCGCGCTCGCGTACGAGGGCGTGGACCAGGTCTTCGGCACTCCGGCGCGGATGGCGCTGGGCTTCCCGCTCGGCCGGATCGGCGCGCCCGCTGAAGAGAACGCCGAAGAGAACGCCGTGGAGGGCGCCGAAGAGGGCGCTGTGGCGTTCGGCTGGCCGGGCGGGGGCGGAAGCTACGCCTACGCGGACCCAGCGCGCGGGGTCGCCTTCGCACTGACGAAGACGCGGCTGGTCCCGAACTTCGACACCGCGCTCTCGGTCACCACGATTCTGTCGGACCACCTCGCCAGAATGGCCTGAGCCGTCCACACCCGATCACGCACCCGCCCGAGCCACCCGTCCCTGAGCTGTCCCTGTCTGGGTGCCGGGGTCTGGGTGCCGGGGTCTGGGTGCCGGGGGCTGGGCCGGATCCACCACGATCACCAGGAGAGATCATGTCCACGCCCACCACCGGCGAGCCGGCCGCGCCGCAGACCAGCCTCGGCCCTTTCTCCACGCCGGGCGCCAGCCCGACACCGTGGGAGGAGACGGAGTGGGCCCTGCGCCGGATCCAGAAGTTCCAGCTCTGCACGGTGCGCAGGGACGGCCGGCCCCACGTGACCCCGCTGCTGGCGATCTGGGCATTCGGCGCGATGTGGTTCATCACCGGCGAGAACGAGCAGAAGGCCGTCAATCTCAGCACCAACCAGCACTGCGCACTGACCGGCGGCACCGACACCCTGACCGGCACCGACTACGTCATCGAAGGCACGGCGAGCCTGGTCACCGACGAGGCCACTCGGCATTCCGTGACGATCGCGTTCGAACAGGCTTATGGCTGGCAGTTCACCCGTGAAGACGGAACCTGGCACCAGGTGGGCGACGCCGTCAGAGCCGGAACCGTCCACCTCTACCGGGTCCGGCCGGACAAGGCGTTCGCCTTCGCCGGCGGGACCCGGTCGTCCCAGACGCGTTACCTGTGGCGGTGAGGGCTCTCCCGGGCTGCCGGCGAGCTTCAGGTGACGGCCAGGCGGGTGGCGTAGGCGGGGTCGCGCCAGAGCTCCTTGTCCAGCACCTCCAGCAGGGTCGTGGCGGCGTCGTGCACGTCGGCGTAGCCGATGTAGAGCGGCGCGAAGCCAAACCTGAGGATGTCGGGCGCGCGGAAGTCCCCGTGCACGCCGCGGTCGATCAGCGCCCGCATCACCGGATAGCCGTCGGGGTGGCGCAGGCTGACCTGACTGCCCCTCCGCGTGGGGTCGGCCGGCGAGACCAGTTCCAGCGCGTCGCCGACCAGGTCGATGAAGAGCGAGGTCAGCGCCATGCTCTTGGCCCGCACCTGGGCCAGGTCCACCCGCTCCCAGATGTCCAGCGTCGCCTCAAGGGCGGCGAACGACAGCACGTGCGGAGTGCTCACCGCGAACCGCCTGATGCCCTCGGCCGGCCGGAAGTCCTGCTCGAACGCGAACGGCTCGGCGTGACCGTGCCAGCCGGACAGCACGTTCTCGGCGGTGGCCTGATGCCGTGGACTGACGTAGAGGAATGCGGGCGCACCGGGACCGGCGTTCAGGTACTTGTACGTGCATCCAACAGCGAAATCGGCACCTGAGACGTCCACCTCCATCGCGCCCACGCTGTGGCACAGGTCCCACACGATGAGCGCCCCCGCCGCGTGCGCCTCGGCCGTGATCGACCGCATGTCGCGCCGGGCGCCCGTACGGTAGTCAACCTCCGACAGCAGCACCACGGCCGCGTCGTCGAAGCGCCCCTCGGCCAGGTCACGCACCTCGTAACGATCACCGCACAGCAGCCGGGTCAGCCCCTGCACGATGTAGTGGTCGGTGGGGAAGTTCCGCACCTCGGAGACGATCACCCGGCGTTCGGGACGCAGTCCCAGCGCCGCCGCCACCGCCTGGAAGATCGCGATCGAGGTCGTGTTGCCCACCACGACCTGCCCGGGCCCGGCGCCGATCAGGGGTGCCAGCCGGTCGCCGGCGGTCAGGGGCTGGGCGTACCAGCCGGCGTGGTTCCAGCCGCCGACGAGCTGCGCGCCCCACTCGTCCTCGACCGCCTGCCGCATCCGCTCGGGCGTACGCCGGGGCAGCGCGCCGAGCGAGTTGCCGACGAGGTAGATCACGCCGTCCGGCAGCACGAACTCGTCCTTGAAGGCCCGCAGCGGATCCTCGGCGTCGAGGGCGAGACACTGGTCGCGGTCCACGGCCACTCCTGTCATGACGAAATAGTGAATATCACCCTATTTCGCCATTATGGGACCAGCCCCAGGAACGCCTCCGCGTTGCCCCCGAGCAGCTTCGCGCGGGCCGTACCGGACAGGAAGCCCGCCCGCCTGATCAGGTCGCCCGAAGGCGACTCCCCCAGCGGATAGGGAAAGTCGCTGCCGAGCAGCACCCGGTCCTCCCCGAACGTGTCGACGAGCAGGCGCAGCGCCCGCTCGTCGAAGACGGCGGAGTCGACGCGGAACCTGCCGAGATAGCGGGACGGCGGCCGCTCGGAGCCGCCGACCACGTCGTGCCTGCGGTGCCAGGCGTTCTCCACCCGCCCGAGCCAGAACGCGAACGAGCCGCCCCCGTGCGCGAAGCAGATCCGCAGCGTGTCCGGCACCCGGTCGAACACGCCGCCGAGGATCATCGCCAGGATGGACAGGTGGGTCTCGGCCGGCATCCCGACCAGCCACCGCGCCATCCAGCGGGCCATCCGCGGGCCCGCCGGCAGGTCCCACGGGTGCACGAAGACGGGCACGTCCCGGTGAGCGCAGTGCCGCAGGAACTCCACCACGCCCGGATCGTCGAGGTCGCGGTCGCCGACGTGGTTGCCGATCTCGACGCCCCGGTGACCGGCGGCCAGGCAACGATCGAGCTCGGCGCAGGCCAGCTCGGGGTCATGCAGCGGCACCTGACAGAACGGGATCAACCGCTCGTCGGAGCAGATCTCCAGCGCCAGGTCGTTGAAGATCCGCGCGATCCGCACGCCCTGCGCGGCCGGCCGGTCGTAGCCGAAGAAGACCGGTGTGGGCGAGACGACCTGAAGGTCCACTCCGTCCGCGTCCATGCGCTCCAGCCGGACCCGCGGGTCCCAGCAGTCGTCCTGGACCGTGCGGAAACTGCGGTCGCCGACGAGGATCGTCGCCTCGCGCTCCGAGTCGATCCGGAGCCGGGGCGCCCCGGGCCAGCCCAGGTCGGGCCAGCCCTTGGGCACGTGGTGCGTGTGGACGTCGATGACCATGGACGACCGGCTACCCCTTGCCCGGATGCAGGGCGCCGCACCGGCCGCAGGTGCGGGCCCGCTCGTCGGCGTAGTACGCCTCGAAGACCGGCGGCAGGTCCTTGACGATGTCGCGTACCCGCAGCTCGACCTCGTGGACGAGGCCGCCGCAGCGCTCGCAGTACCACTGGAACTTCTCCGGCTCGCCCTCGGGGCGGATGCGCTCCACCACCAGCCCGACCGACCCGGCCTCCGGCCGCTGCGGCGAGTGCGGCACGCGCGGCGGCAGCAGCCACAGCTGCCCCTCGCGGACGTGCACGGTCTCGGGGCCGTCGGCGGTGACGACGTTGACGTGCATGTTTCCGCGGATCTGGTAGAAGAGCTCCTCGTACGGGTCCACGTGGAAGTCGGTCCTGGAATTGGGCCCGCCGACCACCATGACGATGAAGTCGTTCGCCTCCTCGAAGACCACCTTGTTGCCGACCGGCGGCTTGAGCAGGTGGGCGTGCTCGTCGATCCACTTCGTGAAGTCGATGGGGACGATCATGATCGCTCCTGTGGATGGTAGGCGACGGCCTGCATCTCGATGAGGAGGTGGGGGTGCGGGAGCTGGTGCACCGCGACCGTGGTCCTGGTGGGCCCCTCCTCGTCGAAGAACTCCGCGTAGACCTCGTTGTAGCCCCTGAAGTCGTTCATGTTGACCAGGTATGTGGTGATCTGCACGAGGTCGGCCAGGGAGCCGCCGGCGGCCTTGAGGATGTCGCCGACGTTCTCGATGACCGCCCGGGTCTGGGCCCTGATGTCGAGGTTCGTCGTGCCGTGCTTGTCCACCTCCACGCCCACGAACGTGTCGTCGAGGCGCCGGCAGCTCGTGCCGGAGACGTACAGGAAGTCACCCGCCCTCTTGACGTGCGGGAACCTGCCTCGCGGTGCGGCCTTGCCCGGAACGCGGATGGCCTTGGACCTCACTGCCCGAACACCGCCCGCACCGATCCCAACCCCTCGACGCTCGCCTCGAACACGTCTCCGGGCCCGATGGACACCACGGGGCCGAGCGCGCCGGTCAGCACCACGTCGCCGGCCCGCAGCGCGTAGCCGGTGCGGCCGAGCCGGGTGGCCAGCCAGACGGCGGCGTTGAGCGGGTGGCCCAGGCACGACTCGCCCGACCCCGTCGAGACCTCCTCGCCGCCGCGCGTCATCGTCATCTTGGCCGCCCGCAGGTCCAGCCCCATGAGCGAGACGGGCGTGCTGCCCAGCACGAACGCGCCGGCCGATGCGTTGTCGGCGACCGTGTCGGCCAGCGTGATGTCCCAGTCGGCGATCCGGGAGTCGGCGATCTCGATCGCCGGCAGCACGAAGTCGACCGCCCTGATCACGTCGGCCACCGTGAAGGGCCCGCCCTCCAGGTCCGCGCCGAGCACCAGCGCGACCTCCGCCTCGGCCTTGGGCTGCAGGAACGGCTCCAGCGGGATCGGCAGCCCGTCGCGGTGGTACATGTCGGCGAACAACATGCCGAAGTCGGGCTGGTCGATGCCGAACTGCTGCTGCAGCAGCGGGTTGGTGACGCCGATCTTCCGGCCGATCAGCCGCCGCCCCGCGGCCAGCGCCCGCTTCGTGCCGATCTCCTGTACGGCGTACGCGTCGGCGGCGGTGCTGACCAGGTCCCTGATCGGCGCACATGGCTTGCCGGAGAGCGCCGCCTCGGCCAGCCGGTCCGCGGCCTGGGCGTGCGCGTTCACTGCCTGGGACCATTCGTCATGCATCGGATTGCTCCAGTTTGATGGTGATCGTGGTGGGTTCGGAGTAGAAGTCGAGTGACCGGGTGCCGCCCTCCCGGCCGATGCCCGACAGTTTCACCCCGCCGAAGGGCGTGCGCAGGTCGCGCAGGTACCAGGTGTTCACCCAGACGAGCCCCGCCTCCAGGCGCTGCGCCACCCGGTGCGCGCGGTCGAGACTGGTGGTCCACAGCGTGGCGGCCAGGCCGTAGTCGCTGCCGTTGGCCAGGTCGATCGCCTCGGCCTCGCTGTCGAAGGGGGCGACGTGACACACGGGGCCGAAGATCTCCTCCCTGTTGAACCTTGACCATTCCGACAAGCCTGTCACTACCGTCGGTTCCACGAAATATCCGGAATCGCGGTGGTCGCCGAACAGGGGGACGCCGCCTCCCGCCAGCACCTTGGCTCCCTCCGAGCGGGCCAGGGCGTAGTAGGAAAGCACCTTCTCACGGTGTTCGGCCGAGATCATCGGTTGGAGATCGACCTCCTGGGCGCGCACGGCCAGCCGGGCGCAGAACTCCTCGAAGATCGAGCGTTGCACGTAGAGCCGCTCGGTGCACAGGCAGACCTGACCGCCGTTGGTGAAGACCGACTTCACCGCGCCCTCGACCGCCCGGTCGAGATCGCAGTCCTCGAAGATCAGCCCGGCGTTCTTGCCGCCCAGCTCGAACGAGATCGGCTTGACCCGGTCGGCCGCCGTGATCATGATCGCTGTGCCGGTCCTGGTGGACCCGGTGAAGGTGACCCCGTTCACGTCCGGATGCTCGACCAGCAGTTGCCCGACCGGGCCGTGCCCGAAGATGATGTTGACCACGCCCGGCGGCAGCCCGGCGTCGGCGCAGATCTCGGCGAACACCGCCGCCGAGCCTGGCGTCTGCTCCGACGGCTTGACCACCACGGTGTTGCCCGAGACGAGGGCGGGGGCGAGCTTCCAGGTCATGAGCAGGAACGGCAGGTTCCACGGCACGATCACCCCGACCACGCCGAGCGGCCTGCGTACGGTGTAGCTGAGCGTCCCCGACAGGTGGAAGGCGTCGTCGGGACGCTGGGCCGCGATCTCGGCGAACGCGCGGAAGTTCGCGATGCCGCGCGGGATGTCGAGCGTGCGGGTCTGGTCGAACGACTTGCCCGTGTCGGCGATCTCCGCGGCCACCAGGTCGTCGAAGCGCGCCTCGATACCCTCGGCCAGGCGCCGCATCCATCCGGCCCGCTCGCCCACGGGCAGCGCCGCCCAGTCGCGGGCCGCCTCCCTGGCCGCGCGCACCGCCCGGTCGACGACCTCGGGATCGGCCTCGTGCACCTGCCTGACCACCGCGCCCGTCACCGGATCGTGCACGGGGAACGCCTTGCCCGCGGCCACCGGCTCGCCACCGATGAAATGGGTCAGCACAACACTCTCCTCATCTCTCCCTCGCCTTTCGGTCTGGACGGATGTGCGGCTCGTGGACCTTCGAGCGTCCCGGGGACACGGAACCTCTGATCGCATCGTCTCGCCGGATCGCGGCGGGCGCTATGAGCGATGCTGGTGAACATGCAGATCCGAACAGACAGCATCGCCGCCCATGACGGCTCCTTCGACGTACGCGTGTGGCTTCCCGACGGCGGGAGCGGCCCGGGGATCCTGCTCGTCCAGGAGATCTACGGCGTCGGCCCCTACATCGAGAAGGTCGCCGCCGACCTGGCTTCGCGCGGTTACGTGGTGGCCGCGCCCGATCTGTTCTGGCGGCTGCAGCCGCACTGGGTCGGCGAGCACACGCCCGAGGGCACGCAGACCTCCATCGCGCTGGCCGAGGGGTTCGACTTCGCCCAGGGCGTGGCCGACTGCGCGCTCACGGTCGCCCATCTGGCCGCGCTGCCCGAGGTGCGCGGAGGCGTCGGCGCGGTCGGGTTCTGCCTGGGGGGCTCGCTCGCGTACATGCTGGCCACCCAGGTCGAGCTGGCCGCGGTGCTGTCGTTCTACGGCTCGGCCGTGCCCGAGGGCACCGGCCTGATGGAGCGCATCCAGGCGCCGCTCCTGCTGGTCTTCGGCGGCGCCGACCCCTTCATCGCCCGCGAGCGGGTGGCCGTGGTCGAGAAGGCGGCGGAGTCCAGGCCGAACGTGATCATGCATGTGGAGGAGGAGGCCGGCCACGCCTTCCACAACAGCGAGGCGCCGATGTTCTACCGGCCGGAGGCGGCGGAGCGTACGTGGGGGGTCGCCATGGCCTTCCTCGACGAGCATCTGCCCGCCCGATAAGACCTGTCCAGATGGACATCTTCCGGTACCCCTAGATCAATCGCCATGATGGTCGAATGGCGCGGACGTGGGAATTGTGGGGAAACGTCATTATTGCTGGTACGTTTGCACTCCCTGTCGCCTTGCTAGCAATCTTGGTTCTCCGCCGCCACCGCGCTCGCGCCGGCCGTCCGGCACCCCTGCGCACCTCGATCGCCGACGTCGGCATCGCGGCCGGGACCGCACCCTGGATCTGGATGATCCTCACGCCCTCCGACGGCGAGCCGGGAGTCGGCCTCGTCCCGTTCGCCGACCTCGCGGACCTGGTGACGGCACCGTGGGAAGCGGTGTTGGTGCAGGTGGGAGGCAATCTGCTGGTTTTCGCCGCGCTGGGCGCGCTGCTGCCGGTGCGCAGCGCGGCGATGTCCTCTCCCGCCCGCGTTGCGGCCGTCGCGGCGGCATTTTCGGTCACGGTCGAGGTGCTCCAGTACGTGCTGCGACTGGGTCGTTTCTCGTCCGTGGACGACGTCATCCTCAATACGGCCGGCGCCGTGATCTTCTCTTTGGTTACTCGCCGCTGGTGGGCCGATCGAATACCGGCCGGGACCGTTCCACACTAACGGTCCGCTAAAACATCGCGGAATTCACCACACGGGCACGATCCTCTCAAAATCAGCCCGCGACCAAGCCCTGCATCTGTGCGATCGTGGACAAGACGGGGCAAGTTCTCTGGAGACGCCACTACCCGGTTGGTGACAGAGGGTGATCAAAGTTGTCTGAATCCCCGGTACCCCACGAGCCCCCTATCTATCGACGCATCGCCGACGGCCTCCGCGCCCGGATTCTGTCCGGCGAACTGCGCGACGGGGACCGACTACCGGGCGAGAACGCGCTGATGGCCGAATACGCAATCGCACGAGCCACCGCCAGGCAGGCGCTTGCCGTACTGATCAACGAAGGACTGGCGGTGCCCAAACGAGGCTCGGGGGTTTACGTGCGGCTGTTCAAACCGATCCGCAGGCACGGCTCGCGCCGCCTGTCACGAGAGCAGTGGGGCCAGGGACGGGCCATCTGGGACGCCGACGCGCGGGGGCGGCCGTTCACCGTCGACCGGGTGGAGGTGGCACTGGAGCGCGCCACCGAGGAGGTGGCCGGGGTACTCGAAAGCGTCGAGGTGTGGGTACGGCGGCGGCGCTACTCGGTCGACACCAGACCCGTGCAACTGGCCACGTCCTACTTCCCCGCCCACCTGGTCGAGGGAAGCGCGATCACCCTCGCGGACACCGGCCCCGGCGGCGTCTACGCCCGGCTGGGCGATCTGGGGCTGCCTCCGGTCCACTTCACCGAGGAGGTGCGCGCCCGCATGCCGGGACCGCGCGAGAGCGGGCTGCTCGACCTGCCAGGCGGCACGCCCGTGATCGTCATCTCGCGAACCGCGTACACGTCGGGAGGGCTGCCGATCGAGCTCAACGAGATGGTGCTGGACTCGGCGGCTTATGTACTCCAGTACGACTTCGACGCGTGATTCAAGGCGATCTGTCAAGCGATAGGTTGACCTGACCGTCACGATCATAGAAATTCTCTAGAGAAGTGGCGCATCGTGTAGAGAGATGGAACCTCGCCTGGGGCCCGGGAAAGGCGGACGGAGATGTCCTGTGACCGACATCTTGCCGACATCGCCCGGGAGTACCCCCGCTGGACCATCTGGCGGAGCGACGCGGGCCGCTGGTGGGCCACGAGACACCATCCGCTCAGCGTGGCGCAGCGCGATGCCGGATGTGCGATGACCATCGACGCGGACGACCCGGAGGGACTGCGCGACCATCTCCGGGACCAGGAGAGGCGGGCCGGCGAGCACCAGACGTGGCGGGCCGGCCCCGCACCTCCTTGACGCGGGCCGTGGAGCGTTCCCCGGCCCGCGCACACGAGCAGCCCGGTGCCGGGTTCAGCGTCTCGGCGGCCCCGGTACCGGGCCCCCAAACAGGAGGGGCCACGAACGCGGAAGCCTCCGACCCTATCGGGGGCGGGGGCTTCCGCTTACGACCTGCTCGTGGGCCTGCCCGGCCCGCTCGTAGAGCTAAGAGCGGGCCTGCTTTCCGACCTACTTGTGCGCCTCTGACAGCCGGACGATGTTGACGTCCGTATCGTCCGAGATGCCGTCTTCCCGGGCCTGAGGCCGCTGCTCGGCCGCGTCCTTGTCGATGACGACCTCAACCGTCTCCTCGGGGTCGAGGACCACGCGTACGTCCTCCTGGGCGCCCGCCTGGGGGCCCGCCTGGGGGCCCGCCTGGGCGACCTCCTGAGCGTCATGGACGACGGCCGGCTGCGCGGCCGGCGGGGCGATCGCCTCGGGCACCAGCGGGCCGGCGTTCGCCTCCGCCCGCATGAGGTCGCCGAGCACCGCGCTGACCTCCGTGAGCCGGCGCACGACCTCCGAATGGGTGTTGCTCAGGTAGTCGACCCGCCGCCCGGCCTGCTCGTCCAGCGCGGCGGTGCGCTGGCGGGCCTGCTCCAGCATGGAGTCGGCCTCGCTGCGCGCGCTGGTGACGATCTGCTCGGCCTGCGCGTTGGCGGACTGCACCGTCTGTTCGGCCTGGGCCTGGGCGTTGGCGATGGCCTGCTCCGCCTCGGCCCTGGCGCTGGTGATGGTCTGGTCGGCCTCCGTGCGAGCGCCCGTGACCAGCCGCTCGGCCTCGGCCCTGGCCCCCTTCAACGTCTCATCGGCCTCGGTGCGGGCGGAGGTGAGCTGCTCCTCCGCGTCGCTGCCCGCCTGGGCGAGCATGTTCTCGGCCGCCAGGGTGGCCTCGCTCACCCGCCGCTCCGCCTCGGCCTGTGAGGAGGTGAGGATCTTGTCGGCGGTCTCGCGCGAGGTGCTGAGCAGTCGTTCGGACTCGGCCTTGGCCGACTCGCGCACGCTGGCGGCCTCGGCCTCGGCGTCCTCGCGCTTGGCCGCGGCCTCCTCCTCGCCGAGCCGGAGGATCTGCGCGAGCCGGGGGCTGAGGTCCTCGTAGCTCTGCGGCGTCTCGACCATGCGCCGGCGGGCCTCCGCCAGCTCGATCCGGCCCTGCTCGGCCTGCTCGATGGCCCGTGCCAGCCGCTCTTCCAGGTCCCTTATCTGGTTACGGGTTCGCATCATGTAGTCGTGGACCTGGCGGCGGTTGTAGCCGCGCATCACGACCTCGAACGTGTCCTCTTGCATCAGATCGGGAATGCTCTCGTGCTGGTGTGTCATGGGGGTTACCTAAGGGTGGTTTGCGTGAGGCGGGGGAAAACTGCGGGTTGTGAGGGTCTGGCAACGGGACGTCAGGAAACGACTTTCCTGCCATCTGCCCACGTCCGCAACCCGAACGCCATACCCCGAGCTGGAATTACGATGTCTCGAATGTACATAGCAGCGTTGGACAACGGAGCAGTGCCCGACATACACCCCGATGCGTACATCGCCCACGGCGCCGTCGTGGTCGGCGCCGTACGCGTGGGCCGGGCATCCAGCATCTGGTACGGCTCCGTTCTCCGGGGGGACGACGAGCGGATCGAGGTCGGCGAGGAGTGCAACGTACAGGATCTGTCCTGTCTGCACTCCGACCCGGGTGAGCCCGCGATCCTGGAGGACCGCGTGAGCCTGGGCCACAAGGCCATGGTCCACGGCGCCCACGTCGAGTCGGGCTCGTTGATCGGCATCGGCGCCATCGTGCTGGGCGGCGCCAGGATCGGCGCGGGCACGCTCGTGGCCGCCGGAGCGCTCGTCGGCCCCGGCAAGAAGATCCCCGCGGGCGTGCTGGTCGCCGGCGTGCCCGGCAAGATCGTGCGCGAGCTCACCGACGACGACCGCGACTCCTTCGCCAGGACCCCGGACAACTACATGGCCAAGGCGATCAGGCACCGGCAGGCGTCATCGCTTTGATGAGCACCTCGTCCGACACCGAGGCGGTGTTGAGCGGGTCGGCGTACTCGGGCAGCTCGGGCCGCAGGAAGCGGACGAAGTCGACCGTGAGCTTGAGGTCGGGCGTGCCCGTGACCTGCTTGGCGTTGCCCTTGGTGGCGTCCTTCTTGAGCAGGCTGTAGCTGTCCCAGTCGGTGTAGGCCGTCACCCCCCACTGCAGCACGTCGGGCAGGGTGGACGGCCAGCGCCGGCCCACCTTCCACGCGCCGCCGTCCTCCTTGTAGAGGGCGACGAAGACCCGGCCCACCCTGGCCAGCGCGAGCTCGACCCAGCCGCTCTTGACGGCCAGCTCCTGCGGCTTGGAGCTGCCGTCCTGGGTGTACTTCACCTCGACCTGGCCGCTCTTCTCGCCCGTGCCCACGGCGACCGACACCCAGTTGGGCTTGGCGTACGAGCCGGGCTGGCGCGCCATCAGCCCGCCGAGCGAGAACTTGCGCTTCGGCCACCCGCTGCCGCTCCTGCCCGTGACCTTGACCCGGGCGTGCATGACGATGTCGCCGGCCAGGTCCTGGTAGACGAAGGGCCCGCGGAAGCCGTCGAACCAGGCCGAGGTCTTGGGCTCTAAGTACATCGAGCCCTTCACGGTCTTGTCGACGTCGTACTTGGCGATGCGGTCGACGTCCTTCTCGGTCTCGCTCAGCTTGGTCCACGCCGACAGGTCGGCGGCGTCGTCGAACTCCGTCGACGCCTCACCCACCTCCCCGCCGGGCGCCGGCGGACTGGCGTTCTGTAGCGTGAGGATGCCGGGACCCGTGAGCGTCGGCTGCGGCACCGCTGTGGTCCCGCAACCGGAGAGCACACAAACGACCACCGACAACCCTGCTACCTTCGCCCTCATAGCGGACATTGTGCCGTGAAAAGCCGATGGATGATCCGAGTACCACCAGTACGATGACCGCCGTGCCACCCTGGGATGCGTTCACCGCCGCGGAGGCGGAGGTCCGTGCCATGGTCGCGGACCCACGCTGGCAGCGTCTTCCCCTGCCCGATCGTGCCCACGTCCTGGCCGCCAGAATACTTGTGACCCCAGATGGCGACCGGTGGCTCTTCGGCGCCCACGCGCGCTGGCACCTGCTCGACCCGGCCGACGGCCGCTGGCACCTCGCTCCGCCGGCCAGACGCGTACGCGCGCGCCAGGTGGGGCACGCGACGACGACCCTGCCCGCCGCCGTGGTGCCGCAGGGCCACGACTTCCACGCCGAGCCCGGCTCCACCCAGGCGTTCGTCGGCCCCGACGTGCCCGAGAGCCTCACCGAGCAGCTCAGGCTGCTGCTCCGCGCGAGCGGGCGCAAGTCGGAGCTGGACTACCCGCTGACGGCGTTCGGCGAGATCTTCGCTTCCGACGTGCCCAGCACGGTGGCGGCCGTCTGGGGCACGATCATGTGGTGCGCCTACGCGCCCGCCTTCGACGGCAACGAGCGGCTGATCACGGTGTTCGGCGAATACCTGCGCCGCCCGCTGCCCGGCGACGAGTGGGTGCGCTGGCTGCCCGCGCCGCCGCTGCTCGACCTCGTCACGCTCGTGGCCGAGCGGCTGCGGGCCGGGCGCTCGCGGGCGGCGCTGCGGCTGGCCGCCGTGATGGCGGACGCGGCGCAGATCCTGCTGCTCGACACCCGGTTCAGGCCGCGGGCGCTGGCGCTGCTCACGATGGTCGAGCCGATGCTGCGCACGGCCAGGCCGGAGGACTTCCGCGGCGAGTTCACCAGCGGCCTGCACAGCGCGTACCAGGACGCTGCGGGGAACGGCTCTCTGACCGGCCCGCACGGCCGGTCACGGGACTCCCGGGCCGACTCCCAGGGGGACTTCCAGGGGGAGGACGCGGCGCTGCGCGAGGCGTGGCTGGAGCGGGTGCCCGCGCGGCTGTGCCGGGCGCTGCTGGTGGAGAACGACGCCGAGGCGCACTTCTCGCACACCGTGTACGACCTCGTCGACGCGCTGTCCTTCATGCCGGACCCGCCTGCGGCCGCGGCCACGTTCCTGGCCGATCTGTCCGACTCCAGGCGGATGCTGCCGGGGCGGCTGGATCATCGGCTGCGGATGGCGTACGAGGAGCTGGCCCGCGCGGGGCGGGTCGGGACGTCCGCGGCCGACTCGACGGAGCCCGACGGCTTCCCGGCCCGTACGGGCGGGCTCGCGCCCGAGCCGGCGCTGGAGGTGACGCCGCCCGACCGGGCGAGCGCGGCGGCGGTGCTGGGGGCGGCCTACGCCATGGGGCTCGCGTGGGGGCGGCTGACGGGGGCCAAGGTGCCCGAGCGGGGGCTGGCGAGCCAGTCGGCACTCGTACGAAAGATCGTTCATGAACGCGACGACCATCACACAGGTCACATCTAAACCACAAATACCGATATTTCCACCTTACCTCCCCTATATCGTTCTAACACTTCTGATAACAGTCAATTAGCTGAATTGTGATCTCGGCTTCGGGAAATGATCCCCGAGGGGCCCCCGCGGCGCTGAAAGGAATGACTCCGATGGGCCATGTCGCCCGCAGAGTCTCCGCCGTAACCTCGTAGAGGGTGTGGGCTGCGGAAGGAAGGACGACGCGGTGGGGCACGACGACCTGGACTCTCGGGTCCACGACCGTGTCGCGTTGGACGAGATTGCGCTCTACGCCGAGGTGCTCACGGCCGTGGCTGTCAGCGAGCGGCGGCTGACCTTGGACGAACTCGACGACGCGCTCGGATTGCGGACTTCGGCGAGCCGCTGAAGGACCAACGATTACTAGCCCCGGGGACCTAGTTCCCGGCTCCAAAGGAGTCGGGAACACCGGTTTCCGGGGTTTCACATAACTAGTCAATCCACCGCCGGGCGATCCGACTTTCGGACGACAGCCGCACCTACGAGCGGACGAGCCGGGCGATCGCCGCCGAGGCCTCCTTGACCTTCGCCTCGGCCTCCGGCCCGCCGGTGTTGATCGCGTCGGCCACGCAGTGGGAGATGTGCTCCTCCAGCAGCCCGAGCGCCACCGCTTGCAGGGCCCTGGTCGCCGCGGAGACCTGGGTGAGCACGTCGATGCAGTAGGCGTCGTCGTCGACCATGCGCTGCAGACCTCTGATCTGCCCCTCGATCCGTCGCAGGCGCGTCAGATATGCCTGCTTGTCCCCGCTGTACCCATGCATGCTTCTACGGTACCCGGAGAAGGTATCGCTCAGCGGAGCCCGTCGATCAGCTTCTCCCACTGCTCGGCCACCTCGTCGGCCGAATGACGCACCGCGGTGTCGAGCGCCCCCGCCGCGAGCGAGCGCCGTCTGCGCTCGTCGTCGATCAGCGCCAGCAGCGCCCCTGCGAAGAGCTGCTGGTCGCTCTCGGACTCGGGCACCAGCACCCCGTTGTAGCCCGTCGCGACGAACTCCCTGGGCCCTCTGGCCCCGTCGAAGGCCACCACGGGCACCCCGCACCCCATGGCCTCCAGCACCGTCATGCCGAGGTCCTCGCCGCGCGAGGGGTTGGCCACGATCGACGCCTTGGCGAACTCGCCCGCGAGGTCGGGGGTGATGCCCATGAAGTAGACGTGGTTGTGCAGGTGCAGCTCGCGCACCAGCGCACGCAGCCGGCGCTCCTCGGGGCCGCCGCCGTACAGCCGCAGCCGCCAGTCGGGGCGTTTGTCGGCGACGATCGCGAACGCCCTGATCAGCCGGTCGTACGCCTTCACCGGCACCCACCGCCCGCCGGCGGCGACGATCCTGTTGTCCATCCGCGAGCGCGGCCACGGGCCACGCGGCAGCGCGTCCAGCACGCTGTGCACGACGGGCCCGCCGCCGCCCGGCACGTCGAGCAGCCTGACCCAGTCCTCCTGGGCCGACTCCGTGGCCGTCACGACGGCTTGCAGACGCGGGTAGAGGCGTTGCACGGGCCCGGGCACCGACGGCCTGCCCCACTCACGGGCGATCTTGATGGTCTCGCGCGGCGCGTGCCTGGCCGCCTGGACGCTCAGCCCCGGCCTGGTCGTGATGAGCACGTCGCACCTGAGGTTGCGCAACATCCGCCACAGCGCCACCTCGGTACGGACCTGGCCACGCGGCAGCAGGTGCCTGACCCCCGGCCTGGCGTCCACGACGCTGCGCATGACCACCTTGGGCCCGACGGGGAAGAACGGCTTCTCCTTCTGCCGCCTGATGCTGATGACCTCGACCTCGTGCCGCTCCGCGAGCGCGGTGGCCAGGTTGAGCGTGGCGCGCACGTCGCCGCGCATGGCGTACGCGGAGGTGAGGACGAGGCTGACCTTCATCCGCCGACCTCGATCCGCAGCTCGTCGTCCGCGGTGTAGCAGGGTCTGATGAGCACGCCGTCCACCCGGGAGGACGGATAGTGCAGCCGGCGGCGTTTGCCGTCCACGTCGTCGAGCCTGGCCCCGAGGCGCAGTGGCGTGGGCACGCCCTCGACCTCCAGCGCGGGCTCCCACGTGCCCGAGCCTTCTGCGGCCTCCTCGTGGCCGGCCGCGAGCACGTCCACCAGCGACACGGCCGCGTGGAAGCGCACGCCCTGGACCGTGGCCGTGGCCGACAGGTGGGCCCCGGTCAGCCGGCGGTCGAGCGTCAGCGTGGCCTCGTGGCGGGTGTCGTCGTCCTCCAGCCCCGTGTAGGCCAGCAGGCCCATCACCTCGAAACGGCCCTCCCTGAACCAGATGGAGCGCACCTCGGCCACCGGCTCGGCGTCGGAGATCTTCAACGCCAGGAAGCCGTTGCGGGTGCGGTAGGAGCGGTAGGCGAGGGTGCGCTTGCACAGCGCGTACGCGTCGAGGTGGTCGAGCGAGAAGCCGGGATCGACGCTGCGCAGCCTGCTGCGCTTGCCGTCACGGCGCAGATAGGCGTCCCAGCGCCCGGTGCTGAGGTCCAGTGGCTCCAGCGAGACCGACAGCGTGGCCTCACGCGCCCGAGCGCGTGACGTTCGGAGCAGCACGTCGCGTTCCACCCCCGTGGTGCGATGCCTGAGAACGAGTTCGGTGCCGTCTTCCAGAGGTTCGTCGATGGCTAGCCGCAAGGAGAGTACGTCGGCCAGGGTGACTTCGGCGTCCGTGACGACGACGCCCATCACTAGCCCCCTCCCCGTCGAATAGAGCCATGCGACGTTGAGGTTACCGTGATTTTCCCGTTATGTGGATGCTGGATTTCTCCCAGCCACACCCGTTGACATGCGAAACTCCTCCACAACTGGTGTGGAGGAGTCCGACTGACGACGGTCAGGAAGCGCCCTTGACCGACTTGATCAAGAGCTGGGCGACGTCCACGACTTCGAGCGACTCCTTGGCCTCGCCGTTGTTCTTCTTCTCGTTGATCGCGTCTCCGAGCATCACCATGCAGAACGGGCACGCGGTGGAGACCGTGTCAGGATTCGTGGTCAGCGCCTCGTCCACCCGCTCGGTGTTGATGCGCTTGCCGATGCGCTCCTCCATCCACATGCGCGCGCCGCCGGCGCCGCAGCAGAAGCCGCGGTCCTTGTGGCGGTGCATCTCCTGGGTCTGCACGCCGGGCACCTTCGCCATGATGTCGCGCGGCTGGGAGTAAACCTTGTTGTGGCGGCCGAGGAAGCACGGGTCGTGGTAGGTGATCTTCTCCTCGATCGGCGTGACCGGGGTGAGCAGCCCCTCGTCCACCAGCTTCGACAGCAACTGGGTGTGGTGCACGACCTCGTACGTGCCGCCGAGTTGCGGATATTCGTTGGCCAGGGTGTTGAAGCAGTGGGGGCAGGTGGCCACGATCTTCTTCACGCCCGCCTCGTTGAGCGTCTCGATGTTCTGCTGGGCGAGCATGTTGAACAGGTATTCCATGCCCAGCCGCCGCGCCGGGTCACCGGAGCACGCCTCCATCGGGCCGAGCACCGCGAACTTCACGCCCGCGATGTGCAGCAGCTCCGCGACCGCCTTGGTGGTCTTCTTGGCCCGGTCTTCGAGCGCGCCCGCGCAGCCCACCCAGAACAGGTATTCGGCGTCCTCAGGCATCCTGTCCTCGACGACCTCGACCTCGAAGTCGAGCTCGCCGATCCAGTCGGCCCGCTTCATCTCGGACATGCCCCACGGGTTGCCCTTGTTCTCCAGGTTCTTCACCATCACGCCCGCCTCGGACGGGAACGACGACTCCACCATCACCTGGTAGCGGCGCATGTCGAGGATGTGGTCGATGTGCTCGATGTCCACCGGGCACTGCTCGACGCAGGCGCCGCAGTTGGTGCAGGACCAGAGCACGTCGGGGTGGATCACGCCCTCCTCGCCGACCAGCGGCTTTTCCAGCAGGGCGAGCACGTCGGTGTCCTTGTGCTCGACGCCGTCGGCCGCCGCCAGCAGGTAGGGGGCCACCGCGAAGGCGTGGTCGCGCTGGTCGAGGATGAGCATCTTCGGCGACAGGGGCTTGTCGGTGTTCCAGGCCGGGCACTGGGACTGGCAGCGGCCGCACTCCGTACAGGAGTAGAAGTCGAGGAAGCCCTTCCAGGTGGTGTCGGCGATCTTGCCGCGCCCGAGCCGCTCGGGGTCGAGGTCCTCGTCCTCGAAGTCGACCGCCTTGCCGTCCACGCGCATCTCGGGCGCGCCGCCGAGGCCGTCGGGGCGGCGGGAGAAGAGCACGTTGATCGGCGCGGTGAAGATGTGCAGGTGCTTGGAGTTGACCACGATGACCAGGAACACCAGCATGAAGCCGATGTGCAGGAGCAGCGCGATCTCCTCCAGCAGCGGGCTGGCCGGCAGCGCGTCGCCGAGCGCGAGCGAGACGAACGCGCCGGAGGAGTAGGGGAAGTTCCCGTTGGCCGCGGCCGCGCCTCTGGCCAGGAACAGCGTCCAGATGATGTTGAAGATCATGAACAGGACGAGCCAGGCGCCGCCGAGGTGCGAGCCGGAGAAGCGGGAGTCGCGGCCGAGCGTCTTGGGCGAGTTCTTGATCCGGATGGCGGCGAAGGCGATCAGGCCGAGCACGCACGCCACGGCGATGAAGTCCTGGAGGAAGCCGAGCACGCCCCAGGTGCCGATGAGCGGGATGTGGAAGTCGGGAGTGCCGGTGATCGCGCCCTGAACGATGGCGCCGTACGCCTCGATGTAGACGGTCAGCAGGATGAAGAACGCCCACATCACGAAGAAGTGGGCCACGCCCGACGGCGTCCACTTGAGCAGCTTGCGCTGGCCGAACACCTCGACGAGCTGGGCCTTGATCTCGTCGCCCGCGTGCGCCTTGGCGTAGTCGATCCGCTCGGGAGCGGGTGGGCCCACGGTCGCGAGCCGGTAGAGGAACATCACTCTGCGGCCGGCCACGGCCACCGCCAGGATGGTCATGACGAGCCCGACGATGGCTACCCAGAGCACGGGATCCTCCCACAGACGACGTTGGCTGTCAGCGTACGGTGACCCGCCGATCAGGCGTTCACCCGATCCTACCCGTGAGTAACTTCAACGGGTCACGTGACATACCCTAAGGTCATCGCCGCCTCCAGAACAATGCTCTAATCTGGCCCTTCGGGCGCGAAGTAGCGCTGGAGGGTCGGGCCGAGCAACACCACCAGCTCGTCATGGGTGGCACTGGCCATGGGCTCCAGCCTGAGCACGTAACGCGCCATGATCACGCCGAACATCTGCGCGAAGCCCGCCTCGACCCGCAGGTGCGGCACCTGGAGCCGGTCGGCCACCTGGTAGAGCAGGGCGTTGGAGATGAACTCGCGGAACATCGCCGCCGCCTGCTCGTTCGTCATCGCCGAGCGGATCAGCGCCACCATCGGCTCGCGGGTCTCGGCCGAGGCGGTGACGCGCAGGATCATGCGCACCAGCCGCTCGCCGATCTCCATACGCGGGCCTTCGAGCAGCAGCGGGATGACGTCCTGAGGGGTGATCGGCAGCTGCATCGCCGCGGTGAAGATGCCCTCTTTGGTGTCGAAGTAGTGGTGCACGAGAGCCGGGTCGACCTGGGCCTCCCTGGCGATGCCGCGCACGGTCGCCTTGTCGAAGCCCTTCTCGGCGAACACCCTCCTGGCCGCCGTGAGGATCTCGCCGCGCGTGTCGGCCGAGCCCGGCCTGCGCCCCGGCCGCCGTTTCGCCGGCGTACCGCTCACCGGCCCACCGCCAGGTAGACCCGCATCGGCACCGACAGCACGCCCTCGGGGAACGCCGCGCGCAGCTCCACCCGCTGCCGGTCGACCAGCTCGTCGGCCCGCTCCTTGGACAGCGCCGCCATGTAGGAGTGGGAGCGCAGGTCGAGCAGGAAGTGCTCGATGCCGACCAGCCTGGTCCAGGGGATCCAGCGCTCCTCGACCACCTCGAAGGCCGATGCGATCGGCGGCACCGACCACTCCTCGACCGCCGGCCCCCAGTAGGTCGGAACCGCCTCGGCCAGCCGGGCCTCATAGGCGGCCAGCCACTCGGCCTGGGAGGCGTGGTGGAAGTTCCAGCAGCCCGCGATCGCGCCGCCGGGCCGCAGCACCCGCCGCGCCTCGTCGATCGACAGGACGGGGTCCAGCCAGTGCCACGACTGGGCGTACATCACGAGCTGGGCCGTCTCGCCGGCCAGGGGCAGCACGTTGCCGTCGGCCAGCACGGCGGCCACGGGCGCGCCCTCGCCTCCGCCTGCTTGCTCGTCGGCACGGCTCCTGGACACCAGGTGCGCCAGCATCGGCTCGCCCGGGTCAACCGCCACCACCCGGGCGCCGCGCGCCCTCAGGCCGCGCGTCATGATGCCGGTGCCCGCGCCGACGTCGACCACGGTCGCGCCGTCGAGGTCGACGCCGCTCACCTCGCCCAGGGCGCGGTAGACCTCGTCGGGGTAGCCGGGCCTGCCCTCGTCGTACGCGTCCGCCACCCGGTCGAAGGTCCTGCCCAGGTCCTTGATCGGCCCTGCGTTCATGTGGTTGCCGCGTTCATGGAGGTTGCCACCAGGATCATCTAGAAGCCGCCAGGTGCAACCTGGCGAAGGCCAGCCCTTCCGCCAGATCGTCGATCCGTTCGGTGCGGCTGGCCGCCTTCCGGGTGTTGATCTCCAGGACCACGAGCCCCGAGTAGCCGTTGCCGGCCAGCCGCTCCAGCATCGGCGCGCACGGCTGGTTGCCCCTGCCGGGCACCAGGTGCTCGTCCTTGTTCGTCACGCCGAGACCGTCGGCGAGATGGAGGTGCGCGAGCCTGTCGCCGAGCTTGACCGCCATCTCCATGGCGTCGGAGCCCGAGACGGCCGTGTGTGACAGGTCCAGCGTGACCTGGGGGAAGTCGTAGTCGATCGGATTCCAGTCGGGTGAATAGGGCACCACGTCGTTGGCCCTGGCCCGCAAAGGGAACATGTTCTCCACCGCGAACGCGACATCCGTCTCATCCCGCATCCTGGCCAGCCCGGTCTCGAAGTCACGGGCGTAGTCACGCTGCCAGCGGAACGGCGGATGGACCACGACCGTGGAGGCGCCCAGCCGTTCGGCCGCCTTCTGCGCCTTGACGAGCTTTGCCCACGGGTCACGGCCCCAAACCCGCTGGGTCACCAGCAGACAGGGCGCGTGGATGGCCAGCACGGGCACCTGGTAGTGCTCGGACAGCCGCTCGATCACGTCGATGTCCTGGCTCACCGGGTCGGCGCCGACCATGATCTCTACGCCGTCGTATCCCAGGCGCGCGGCCAGCTCGAACGCATCGGGAGTGCGTTCCGGATATACCGAAGCGGTGCTCAACGCGATCTTCGCGCTGGGCACGCGGATGACATCAGCCACATTGCCAGCCTAAGCCGGAGAAGGCGATCTGGCGCGCGGCCACCCGTGGTGAGCCGTGTCTCAGCGTCTCATCGAGGACGGAGGTGCCTCTACGGTGGTGGCATGTCCCGGATAGCGAAAGGCGCGATCCCCAGCCCCAACATCTGGAACACCCCCCAGATCTACGAGCTGGAGAACCGCGCCGTCGATCCTGACGGCGCGGCCGACGCGGCCATGCGCGCCCTGCGCCCCTGGGGCGGCGCCACCGTGCTGGACATCGGCTGCGGCACCGGCTACCACCTGCCTGTCCTGGCCGCCGAGGCCGCCGAAGTGATCGGCGTGGAGCCGCACGGAGACCTGGCCGCCCTCGCCCGCCGCCGCTGCGCGGACCTGCCCAACGTCAGCGTGCACGCCGCGGCGGCCCAGGACCTGCCGCTGCCTGACGCGGGGGTGGACGTGGCCATCGCGCGGTGGGCGTACTTCTTCGGGCCCGGCTGCGAGCCCGGCCTGCGCGAGCTGTCCCGGGTCGTCCGCCGTGGCGGGGCCGCCTTCGTCCTCGACCTCGACGCGGCGCGGGGGTCGTTCGGCCGCTGGTTCTCCCGTACGGTGCCCACCTACTCCGTCCGCGAGGTCGAGGCGTTCTGGGACCGGCAGGGCTGGCAGCGCCGGCCGCTCGACCTGCGGATGACGTTCCGGCGGCGCGCGGACCTGGAGGCGGTGCTGCGCATCGAGTTCACGCCCGAGGTGGCGGAGCAGGCCATCGCCGAGACGACCGGTCTTGAGCTGGCCTACCCGAACGTCCTGCGCTGGCGCTACTTCTGACCACGACCGCGAACGCCGTACTTCATCGCTTGACCTTGACACAGGCGTCAACGTTTACCGTGGACGCATGCGCATCGGTGAGCTGGCGGAACGCACCGGAGTGAGCACCCGCTCGCTCCGCTACTACGAGCAGCACGGGCTCCTTCGCGCCCGCCGCGGCTCCAACGGCTACCGCGACTACGCCGAGGACGACGTCCGGCTGGTGTCCGAGATCCGGGCCCTGCTCCAGATCGGCTTCACGCTGGAGGAGACCAGGCCGTTCGTCGACTGCCTGCGCCGGGGACACAGCACGGGCGGCTCGTGCGCCGAGTCGGTCGAGGTCTACGAGCGCAAGCTGACCGAGATCGACCAGGAGATCCGGGTCCTGCTCGCCCGCCGCGCCGAGGTGGCCGCCCAGCTCGCCCAGTCCTGCCCAGGTTGCTTTGTGAGGGGATGAAGATGATCACGTTGACCACGGACAACTACGAGGAGCAGGTGCTCAAGAACGACAAGCCGGTGCTGGTCGAGTTCTGGGCCGAGTGGTGCGGGCCGTGCCGGATGGTCGGGCCGGTGCTGGAGCAGATCGAGGCCGAGCACGGCCTGACGATCGGCAAGCTCAACACCGACGAGAACCCCGAGATCATGGCCAGGTACGGAGTGATGGCCGTGCCGACGATGCTGCTGTTCGAGAACGGCGAGCCGGTCAAGCAGATCGTGGGCGCCAAGCCGAAGCGCATGCTCGTCTCGGAGCTGGGCCTGGCATAGGCCGCCGCGTGCCCGACATGGCCGCCCGCGGATCCGCTCTCTCGAAGATTGTCGGCCCGAGCCGCTAGCCTGCTCGGCATGGCCAAGACAGCCCAGAAGCCCGGATACCGCTGTGCCGAGTGCGGGTGGCGCACCACGAAGTGGGTCGGCAGGTGCGGCGAGTGCCAGGCGTGGGGCACGGTCGACGAGGAGGGCGCCCGCGCCGGGGTCAACGTCGTGCAGGCGGGCGCGACCACCGCGCCCGCGCTGCCGATCGGCCAGGTCAAGGCCGAGCTGGCGACCGCCCGCACGACCGGCGTGGCCGAGCTCGACCGGGTGCTCGGCGGCGGGCTGGTGCCGGGCGCGGTGGTGCTGCTGGCCGGCGAGCCCGGCATCGGCAAGTCCACCCTCCTGCTGGAGGCCGCGGCCCGCATCGCCCAGCGCGACACCGTCCTCTACGTGACGGGCGAGGAATCGGCGGCCCAGGTGCGCCTGCGGGCCGACCGCATCGGCGCGATCCAGGACCGGCTCTACCTCGCCGCCGAGACCGAGCTGTCGGCCCTGGTGGCCCACGTGGAGAAGGTGGAGCCCCGGCTGCTGGTGGTCGACTCGGTCCAGACGATCGGCTCCGCGCAGGCCACCGGCGTGCCGGGCGGGGTGACGCAGGTGCGCGAGGTGGCGGCCAACCTGGTCCGGATGGCCAAGGAGCGCAACATGGCCACCGTCCTGGTGGGCCACGTCACCAAGGAGGGCTCCATCGCCGGCCCCCGCACCCTTGAGCACCTCGTCGACGTGGTGCTCAACTTCGAGGGCGACCGCCACTCCCGGCTGCGCATGGTGCGCGCGATCAAAAACCGGTTCGGCCCGACCGAGGAGGTCGGCTGCTTCGACCTGCACGAGCGCGGCATCGAGGGCATCACCGACCCGAGCGGGCTGTTCGTCTCCCGGCGCAGCGAGCCGGTCCCCGGCACCTGCGTCACCGTCACCGTCGAGGGCACCCGTCCGCTGCCCGCCGAGGTGCAGGCGCTCGTCGCCCGCACCGACGCCCAGCAGCCCCGGCGCACCTCATCCGGCCTCGACACCTATCGCGTGCAGATGATCCTGGCGGTGCTGGAGCGCCGGCTCAACGCCCGGCTCGGCGGCTGCGACGTGTTCACCGCGACGGTCGGCGGCATCAAACTGTCCGATCCCGCGGTCGATCTGTCCGTGATGCTCGCCGTCGCCAGCGCCGCCGGCGACAAGCCGCTGCCCTCCGGCCTGGTGGCGCTGGGCGAGGTGGGGCTGGCGGGCGAGTTGCGCCCGGTCAAGGACGTGCGCAGGCGGCTGACCGAGGCCGCGCGCCTGGGTTTCAAGCGCGCCCTCGTGCCCGCCGGATCCCTCGAAGAGGCCGGTCGCAGACGTGCCGGGCAGCGAGCTCTGGTGCCGGTGGGGCCGGTGGCGTTCGCGCCCGGGTTCGAGGTGGTCCAGGCGGAGAACGTCTGGGACGCACTCACACACGTCACATGAGCACGGCTAAGCTGAGGTGACCGATCGACACGGGGGTCAGGTGGACAGGAGTCTTGACGACCGCCGTCGCGAAGCCCTGGCCGCTGTGGCGCCGGGCACACCTCTGCGCGACGGCCTGGAGCGAATCCTGCGCGGACAGACCGGCGGGCTGATCGTCCTCGGCTACAACGAGGTCGTCGAAGAGGTCTGCAGCGGCGGCTTCATGCTCGACGTCGACTTCTCCGCCACCCGGCTGCGCGAGCTGGCCAAGATGGACGGCGCCATCGTGGTGAGCGGCGACCACAAGATCGTCCGGGCGGCCGTGCACCTCGTGCCCGACCCCGCCATCCCCACCGACGAGTCCGGCACCCGCCACCGCACCGCGCAGCGCGTCGCGCTGCAGACGGGCCTGCCGATCATCGCCATCAGCAAGTCGATGCGCATCATCGCCCTCTACCTCGACGGCATCCGCTACGTCCTGGAGGAGTCGGCGGCCATCCTGTCCAAGGCCAACCAGGCCCTGGCCACGCTCGAACGCTACAAGCACCGCCTCGACGAGGTCTCCGGCACCCTGTCGGCCCTGGAGATCGAAGACCTGGTCACGGTCAGAGACGTGGCCGCCGTGGCGCAGCGCCTGGAGATGGTCCGCCGCATCTCCGACGAGATCAAGGGCTACGTGGTCGAGCTCGGCACCGACGGCCGGCTGCTCTCCCTGCAGCTCGACGAGCTCGTGGCCGGCGTCGACTCCGAGCGCGAGCTGGTCATCCGCGACTACCTCCCCGCCCCGGCCGGCCGCCGCCAGCGCCGGCTGCTCGAAGCCCTGCACGAGCTGGACAAGCTGTCGGGCAACGAGCTCCTCGACCTCTCGGTCGTCGCCCGCGTCCTCGGCCACACCGGCAGCGACCAACTGGAGAGCCCGGTCAGCCCGCGCGGCTTCCGCCTGCTGGCCAAGGTCCCCCGGCTGCCCGCGACGGTGGTCGACCGGCTGGTCAACCACTTCGGCGGCCTGCAGAAGCTGCTGGCCGCCAGCATCGACGATCTCCAGGCGGTCGGCGGCGTCGGGGAGTCCAGGGCGCGCAGCGTCCGCGAGGGCCTGTCCCGCCTCGCCGAGTCCTCCATCCTCGAACGCTACGTCTGACTCCCCCTTCCGCCTGCTCAGCGGAGGTGGAAGACCCCCTTGGTGCTGCGCATCCTCCCCATTCGCACCGTCGCCACGTACGTCCCGGGCAAGGCCACCGACGGGGTGGCCCGGCAGTCGGAGCTCGACCGCCGCCGGTCCCACTCCAGCGACCTTACGTACGGAACTCCCCGCTGCAGTTGCCTGACCTCCGTACCTTCACCGCTCACGCAGTCGGCCGTGGACCAGATGCGGTCGGCCCCCGAGGTGATGCGGATCTCCATCGCCCGCGGCCCCACGTCGGCGGTGCACATGACCGTGCCCGTGTTCACCAGCGTGACCATGAAGCTGGGACGGGAGTCGCCCGGGTAGATCTGCTCCTTGCCGCCCTGGAGGCTGAGCACCAGGTCCTGCTCGGGGCACGGCTCCCCCGGCCGCCTGGGCCGCTGGGTGGGCGTCGCCTTCGGGGTGGGGGTGGAGGGCGTGGGGCTGGCCGTGCCCATGGCGAGCGTACGCAGCCCCGCGAGCAGCGGGTCGACGGAGGGCGTGGCGCTGACGCTCGCGCTCGGCGAGGTCTGCGCGCTGGACGAGCGCTCCGGGCCGCTGCCGCTGGAGCACGCCCACGCCACAACGGCCACCACGACGAGCACCGCCACCAGAAGGCTCATCCGGCGCCGCCAGTAGATGTCACCGCCGTCGCCACGCATCGTATCCGGGTCCATACACCAAGTCTGGTGACGGGTCAGCGACGGTGAGTGACGACACGCCGAGTCTTGGCCATCACGGAATACCCTTGACCGCGTGGTCGAGCCGAACCTCCTGCACACCGCCGTTCTGGACTGGTACGCGGACAACGCCCGCGATCTCCCCTGGCGTGCCCCCGACGCGACGCCGTGGGGGGTGCTGGTGAGCGAGATCATGCTCCAGCAGACCCCGGTCGTCCGCGTCCTGCCCATCTGGCACGAGTGGATGGAACGCTGGCCCACCCCCAAGGCGCTCGCGGCCGAGCAGCCCGGCGAGGCCGTCCGCCATTGGGGCCGCCTCGGCTACCCGCGCCGGGCCCTGCGCCTGCACGCCTGCGCCAAGGCCATCACCGACGAGCACGGGGGCGAGGTGCCGTCCGACCACGAGACCCTGCTGGCGCTGCCCGGCATCGGCGAATACACCGCCGCCGCGGTCGCCAGCTTCGCCTACGGGGGCCGGCACGCCGTGCTCGACACCAACGTGCGGCGGGTGTTCGCCAGGGCGGTGCGTGCCGAGGAATACCCGCCGACCGCCACCTCGGCGGCCGAGCGGCGGCTGGCCGAGGCGCTGCTGCCCGAGCTGGGCGCGGCCCGGTGGGGGGTGGCCGTGATGGAGCTGGGCGCCCTGGTGTGCACGGCCCGCGCGCCCCGCTGCGCCGACTGCCCGATCACCCACGTGTGCGCGTGGCGGCTGGCCGGCAAGCCACCGCACGCGGGCCCGCCGCGCAAGGGCCAGACGTACGCGGGCACCGACCGCCAGTGCCGCGGCCGCCTGCTCGAAGTGCTGCGCAACGCGCACGGCCCGGTCCAGAAGGCGGCGCTCGACGCGGTGTGGGACGACGCCCCGCAACGCGAACGCGCCCTGGACGGTTTGATCGCGGACGGCCTGGCCGAAGTCCTTCCCGACGACACCTACCGCCTTCCCCACACCTGACCCACGGCCCAGCTTTTCCGAGAGCATCGCCACCAATGCGCGAACCGGACCTCATGAGTTACGGGACGCCCGAACCCAGGAGTGGCGAACCAGCGCACCTCGGCCCACGGATGTCACTCACGTACTACGGACATCGGCGGCTCCTCTCACGCGATCCACGGCGGCACGCCGTATTCGGTGCCGTCGGCGGTGAACGCCCGGGCCCCGGCCGCGGCGGTGACGACGGCCGTGTAGCCGGTCGCGGGGTCGGCGAGGACGCGCCGCACCGTACGAGCGGGCATGACGACCGTGTCACCGGCCGTCACCTCGAAGCGCTCCCCACCCAGCTCGACCGTCGCCGCTCCGGCGACCCAGCTCCACACCTGCTCCACATCGAAGTCGTGCACGGGCCCCTCGGCGCCCGGCTTGGCCTCGACCTTCCACAGGGCCCTTGAGGCCCCTCCCTGCGTCGGCGAGGCGAGCGTCGTCATGACCCCGCCTGGAGTCTCCGACCGCCGCGCCTCAGCCGCATGGATGACGGCCATGCCGCATACCCCCTAAGGTAGGCAACCACGTTGTCCATATAGTTAACCAGGTTGTCTATCGTGTCAAGTCATGGCTTCGAACTGCCGCTGCGCCTGCTGCTCGCGTTCCGGATGCTGATCGACGAGCTGCACGCCGAGCTCGCCCGGCAGGGCCATCCGGACATCAGACCCATGCACGGCTTCGTCATGCAGGCGATCGGCCCGGACGGCACCACTGCCGTCGAGCTGGGCCGTACGCTGGGCGTCTCCAAACAGGCCGCGGGCAAGACCATCGACACTCTGGAACGCATCGGCTACGTCGAACGCACCACGGACGCCCGCGACACCAGACGCAAGATCGTCCGCCTCACCCCGTACGGCGTGGACGCCCTCAACCGCTCGGCCCGCATCTTCGACACATTGCGCGCCCGCTGGGCCGACGAACTGGGCGAAGACCGCATGAACGCCCTGGAAGCCGACCTGCGCACGATGACGCCGGGCAACCCGTGGCGCCTGGACACCCCCGGCTGGTTCGGCAACCTCTGACCCACTCCACACCGAGGCCCCCTCCGCGGCCTCATCACCCAGGGCGACGCCTGGTCTCAGGATGCGGGGCATCAGACCTGACACCCGCCGTCCACCCGTTCCCATCGGCACCGTCCAGTGCCCGTGCCTGCCGGACCCGTACGCGGACGTCTCCCCCGACCGGAGGAAGCGAACCACCGAGCAGATCGCCGGGGTGCAGGCAGGTCAGCGAGCCGGCCACGGTGTCGACGTCCACCCGGGTGGCGATGCCGAGCGCGACCGTACGACGCAGTGTCCCGGCCACCGGCCGTACGTCATCATCGCCCTGACCAGCGACGAAGTCGGGCGGATCGAGGATGAGATGCGTGTGCTCGGGCCGGGCCACGAGCGGATGGGGACGGCCGGTGAGCGCCGGCGGGAGCAGGTTCGTGTACCCGAGCAGGCGGGCCGTGTCGGCGTCGCTGGGATGGTCGAGCACCTCGGTGGTCGGGCCGTGCTGGCGGATGCGGCCGCCGATCAGCAGCGCGGTGTCCTCGGCCAGGGCGAGCGCCTCCTGCCGGTCGTGGGTGACCATGATCGTGGCGGTGGGCCGCCCGCTCAGCGCGGCACGCAGGTCGGCGATCAGGTCGGCGCGGGTGGTGCTGTCCAGCCCGGTGAACGGCTCGTCGAGCAGCAGCACCTTGGGCCCGACCGCGAGCGCGCGGGTGATGCTGACCCGCTGGGCCTCGCCGATCGACAGGCCGCGGACGTCCCGGTCGGCGAACGGGACGAGGCCGAGCGCCTCCATCCACGGCCACGCGCGCAGCCGGGCCTCGCGCCGGCTCATCCCGCGGAACCGCAGCCCGCTGATCACGTTGGCGGCGACCGTGCCACGGCGCAGGATCGGGCGTTGCAGCACGGCCGCGATGGCGTGGCGCATCAGCGGCCTGGTCGCGGGACGGCCGTCGAGCAGGATCCGCCCGCTGACACGGTGGCTGCTGAGCAGGCCCAGCGCGCGCAGCAGGGTCGACTTGCCGGCTCCGTTCGGGCCGAGCACGGCCAGCGTGCGTCCTGACGCGACGTCCAGCTCGGGCACGCTGAGCAGTTCGCGGTCGCCGGCACGCACACACAGGTCCCGACACCCGATCCCAGCACTCCGGCCGCTCTCGGCTTCCCGGCGGCTCATCGCACCCCCGGCGCTCGGGCCGCCCACCGCACCTCCAGCATCCCGGCCGCTCATCGTGGCTCTGCCCGCTGCTGCTGGACGAGGGTCAGCGTCAGGTTCACGCCGAACGCGATCACCAGCAGAATGAGCCCGAACGCGATCGCGAGCGAAAACTGCCCCCGGCTGGTAGCCAGAACCGCGGCGGTGGTGAGCACCCGGGTCTGCCCGACCAGGTTCCCCCCGACCATCTGCGCGGCCCCGACCTCGCTCACCACCGCCCCGAAGGCGGCCATCGTCCCCGCGAACAGCGGCAGCCTGGCCTCACCCAGCAGCGCCGCGAACGCCCGCACCCGGTTCGCCCCCAAAGCCTGCATCTGTACGCGGAAGTCGGGATCGACCTGTTGCAGCGCCGCCGCGACCAGCGCGATCACGACGGGAGTGGCGATGGCGGCCTGGGCGATGATCATCGCGGTCGGCGTGTAGAGCAGCCCGAGCCCGCCCAGCGGCCCGCTGCGCCACAGCAGCACGGTCACGAAAAGGCCGACCACCACCGGCGGCATGCCCATCCCCGTGTTGGCCGCCGCCAGCAGCACCCGCCGGCCGGGAAAGCGGGCCAGCGCCACGATCGCGCCCAGCGGCAGCCCCACCAGCAGGGCGATCGCGGTCGCCGTCAACGAGACGCGCAGGGTCAGCGCGATGATCGACCAGCTGTCCTCGTCCCCCGAGAGCAGCAGCTTGATCGCGTCCACGAACCCGTCGAACAGCACGTCCATAAAGCGGCCTCCCGGACGGTGCTCACTCGCCCAGCTTCGCTTCGTCCTTGCCGGCGTCCGCGGTGAACAGCGGCCGGCCGAACGTCGCCCGCCCGAACTCGCCGATGAGCCGCTGCGCGGCCGGGGAGACGATCCAGTCCGCGAACGCCTTCGCGCCGTCTGCCCGTACCCTGCTGCCGGCCTTCTGGGTCATCTCGATGACGTGGTAGACGTTCAGCAGGCCCGGGTCGCCCTCGCTGAGCACCTCCAGCTCCAGGGAGTCGCGCTGGCTGAGGTAGGTGGCCCGGTCCGACAGGGCATAGCCGGCCTTCTCCCCTGCGACCCGCAGCGTCGCGCCCATGCCCTGGCCGGTGGACTGGTACCAGGAGCCGCCCGGCGTCACGCCGGCCTGGGTCCAGAGGCCCTTCTCCTTGGCATGCGTGCCGGACTCGTCGCCTCGCGAGACGAACACCGCCTTGGCGTCGGCGATCTTCTTCATCGCGTCCGCGCTGCTCGTTCCCCGTACGCCGGCGGGGTCTGCCTTCGGGCCGAGCAGCACGAAGTCGTTGTGCATCACCAGCCTCCTGGCGCCTGCGCCTCCCTCGGCGACGAACTTCTCCTCCGCCTCCGGCGAGTGCACCAGCAGCGCGTCCGCCTCCCCGCGCCGCCCCAGCTCGATGGCCTGACCGCTGCCGACCGCCACGGTCTTGACCTGCCAGCCGCTCTCGCGGGTGAACACCGGCAGCAGTTCGTCGAGCAGCCCGCTGTCCTGGGTGCTGGTCGTGGTGGCCAGGATGAGCGACTTGTCCGCCGGAGCCGCCGTCGCGCTCGCGGAGGGCCCGCCGGCGGAGGGGGTGGTCCCGCATCCGGCCAGGAGAACCGCCACGATCCAGGCGACACCGGTCAGGATCCCTCTACGCATGGCTGTGACCCTATCTGCGCTACTTCAGAGTAGTGCAAGGGTAAGTTATTGCGACGTGACCCGATATCGGGAGATCTGCAGCGACCTCGCCCACCAGATAAGCGCCGGAACCCTCCACCCCGGCGACGAACTGCCGGGGGTGCGCGAGCTCGCCCAGCAGTGGCGTACCACCGCCTCCACCGTCAGCCGCGCCCAGCGGCGGCTGGCCGACGCCGGGGTGCTCGAACTCGCCGAACGCCGCCGGGCCCGCGTGGCGCCCGGCGCCGCGCTCGCCGCCCGGCGCTTCCTGCACGAGGATCAGGTCTTCACCCTGGCCGGCAGTGACGACCCCGCGCTCGGCCTCCTCGCCGGAACGTTGTCCGGCCAGTTGAAGATCACCCAGCGCGAGGGCAGCGTCTCCGGGCTCGCCGCGGTACGCGAGGGCCGCGCCGACGGGGCCGCGATCCATCTGCTGCACCACACCGGCGTCTACAACGCGCCCTTCGCGCTCGGCATGCTGCGCGGCCTCGAACCGCACCTGATCCACCTCTGGCGACGCGAGCAGGGCCTGATCGTGCTACCGGGCAACCCGAGCCGCATCACCGGCATAGCCGACCTCGCGAACCGGCGCATCTCCACCCGCCGCCCCGGCACCGGAACCAGGATCCTGCTCGACCGCCTGCTCCTCGCCGCCGGTCAGGACCCGGACGACCTCAGGGGGCCGCAGGTCGGCACCCATCTGGAGGTCGCCCTGGCCGTGGCCACCGGCACCGTGGACGCCGGTCTCGGCATCCGCTCGGCCGCCATCGGCCTGGACCTCGACTTCGTCCCTCTGACGTGGGAGGACTTCGACATCGGGCTGGTCAGGAACGGCCTCGACCCGGCGGCGCACCTCATCGCCGCACTCCAGACCCCGGCGCTGCGCGAGAAGATCACCGCCCTGGGCGGCTACGACACGTCCCGCTCCGGCGAGCTCACCGAACTCACCGAACTTGCCGGCACCGTACGACCGGCGTCCACTCAGCGCTGAGCAGACGCGGGGATCGTCCCCTACGCGGCCAGCTGCAGACCCAGGCTGGTCAGGTTGGTACGCGCCCAGGCCAGCTCCTCGGCCAGCAGCGACACCAGCGCGCCCGGCCCCTTGGCCCGCCCGGGAACCATGAGGTTGTGCGTCTCGACCTCGATGTGCGCACTGCCGCTCACCGCGCCCGACAGCAGGGCCGTCAGCGTGTCGTGCAGCACCGCGCCCGTGCTCGACGTCTCACCCGTGTGGTTGTGCACATGGCCCAGCTTGACCACGGGCGCGCCGGCCGCGGCCAGCCCCTTCAGTGCCACATCGGGCTCCTCGGCCCCGCAGGCGAGGTGGCAGGCGTCCAGGCACACGCCCAGGTGCTCGGAGTCGATGCCGCCGACCCGCTCAAGCGCCTGCTCGGTGGTCTCCAGCACGCAGCCGGGCCACGGCTCGAACCCGACCCTGATCGTCTTGCCCGTGGTGCTGTAGATGCCGCGCAGCTCACGGGCCAGCCGCTCAAGCCGGCGCGTGGCGATCGAGTGCAGGTCGGCGGGCCAGTCGCGGCGCCAGCCGATCGGGATCGTCGAGATGCTGCCGAACCGTACGTCCTCGGGCAGCAGGAACGCCAGGATCTTGGCCAGCGCCATCGTGTAGCGGTAGCGCTCCGGCTTGGCCCAGTCGGGCCCAGGGACCTCCTGGTTGCGTCCACCGGTGCCGTTGAGGCTCACGACCTCCAGGCCGCGCTCCTCCAGGGAGCGGCGCAGCCGTACGAGCTCGATGCGGTCGGCGGTGAGGTGGTCGGCGACGGCCGGGGACAGCCAAAGCCCGATGCCCATCCGCTCCACGCCCAGCCGCTTGCGCACCGGAACCGCGTAACGCGTCAGGTGGGCGATGAGGTTCTCCAGGTCCTCAGCGGGGTGGACGCCTGCGTTGTAGGCGAGGTGAACGAGCGTTCCGTCATCGTGACGCAGGCGCATCGGTTTCCTCCACGGCTTGCTTTGAGTGTTCCCCTCGCCCGCCTCGAAACGTACGAGCCATGTGAGCATGCCTGCTTGCGGGTGGCACGCGCGTCCGCCCTGAGTTGACATCTCGCTACTCCCTGCGGAGCAGCCTTCAGCCTAGGAACACGCACTTGTCGCTCACTTGGATGAGACTTGGCGAAGCTCTACGCAGTGTAGTACTACTCGCGGTGGCGTCATACCCGTTGGCCCAACAATTACGCAACGACCGCAACCTTCTCACTTCCGGCCATCTCGTACGGCGAAGATCACCAAGATGCCCCCGCACGCGGCCCCAAATCCCCCACACCGCCCCATTCCCCCATGCATAGGCCCGGGGCCCCAAGACCTCCGAACACCTCCCCAGCGCGCCCACAGAGCCACCCACCCCTTTCTCGGGTGAGGCCGGCTCGGTGGCCTTCACCCGAGAAGTGGGTCACAACCCGGCGCCGCCGGTCGCGTCGATCACCCTGCCCGTCACCCAGCGAGCGTCGTCGGAGGCGAGGAACGCCACGACGTCGGCGATGTCCTCGGGCTGCCCGACCCGGCCCAGCGCGTGCAGCGACGCGGCGTGGGCCGCGGCGTCCGCGTCGCCGCGCAGCCATCCCGCGTTGAGGTCGGTGTCCACGATCCCGGGGGCCACCGAGTTCGCCGTGATGCCCCGCGGGCCCAGTTGTTTGGCCAGGTTGAGCGTGAAGGTGTCCAGGGCGCCCTTGGAGGAGCCGTAGGCGCTGATCTCCGGCATGGCCAGCCGGGCCGCGCCGCTGGAGATGTTGATGATCCGCCCGTCGTCCCGCAGCCGGCCGAGCCCCTGCTGCACGATGAAGAAGGGCGCCCGCACGTTGACCGCGAAGACCTCGTCGAACTCTTCCTCCGTGAGCGAGGCCAGGTCCGAACTGCGGCCGATGCCGGCGTTGTTGACGATGATGTCCACGCCCGCCCGGAGCGAGTGCCGCTGGACTTCGGCGTCGAAGGCGGCCCACAACGCGGCCGCGTCGCCGTGCCTGCCCAATTCGGCCCGGAGCGCGAACGCCCGGCCGCCGTTCTCGCCGATTCTCTCCACGACCTCGCCGGCCGCGGCCTGATCGCGGGCGAAGGCGACGGCCACGACGGCGCCGTCCCGGCCGAGCCGCTCGGCGATGGCCCGCCCGATCCCCCTGCTGCCGCCGGTGACCAGCGCCACCCTGCCCTCCAGCATGCGTCCGCCCATGAACGTCCCACCTCTCATTTCTTGAGTGTTCACTCAACAAGTACGGTAACACCACTTCTTGAGTGAACGCTCTAGAATGCGGGGCATGGGTCAGGCAGGAGCGGCACGAGGCCGTCCGCGCACGTTCGACCGTGACGCGGCACTCGCCGCGGCCACGCGACTGTTCTGGGAGCGCGGCTACGAGGCCACCTCGCTCAACGAGCTCACCGAGGCGATGGGCATCCGGCCGGGCAGCCTGTACGCCGCCTTCGGCGACAAGAAGGCGCTGTTCAAGGAGGTCGTGCACGCCTACACCCGCTCGCCGGTCGGCGCGTTCGTCGGCGTGGCACTCCGCGAGGAGCCCACGGCGCGTCACGCTTTCGCCCGCGTCCTGCGCGAGGCCGCGACGATCTACCCCGACCCCTCGCATCCCGCCGGCTGCCTGACCATCAGTGCCGCCACCAACGTGACCGTCCAGGACACCGAGATTGCGGCGTTCCTGCGTGATCTGCGCAACGCGAACCTCGCGATCTTCCAGGACCGTCTGCGCACCGCTCAGCAGAACGGCGAGCTACCCCCGCACGCCGATCCCCGCACGCTGGCCGGATACTTCGCCGCCGTCATCCAGGGAATGTCGCAACGCGCCCGGGACGGGGCCGACGCGGCCGAACTCACCCAGATCGCCGACCTGGCCCTGACCGCCTGGCCGAGACACGAGCCAGGCCCCCCAGCCTGACACCCGACCCCACGCGACCAAGGCCACATAACCTGACGCACAACCTCGCGTGACCAGGACCGCCCACCACACCGCACGGCCGCGCGTCACCAAGGTCACCTGCCGCGCCGCACGTTACCGCCACCTCCACACGCCTGTCCGCACCCGCCTCCGCACGTTCGCCATCAGAGAGCGGGCTCCGCCAGAGAGCCGGCGCCGCCAGAGAGCGGGCGTCGTCAGAGGGGGCCGGCACGTCTCTCCAAACGGCCGCCACCCGGCGGAGTGATGATCATGATGGTGCTGGGGATGTCGAGCTGGATCCGGTGCCACCGTCCGCGCGGGACGATGGCGGCAGTGCCAGTGGTCGGCGTGCACGTCGACACCGCTCCTGGCGTGGAACGCCTTCAGGTGCCAGCCATCGCGCCCGTCGTCCACCGGCCGGGGACCGGCGTGGATCCTGCCGCCCCTCGACAGATGGATGCCGGACGCGGAGAGCTCGATCGGGGTCACGGTCATGGGGTTTCGGCGGTGGCGGTCAGGACCGCCCGCCCGAGGATGTGGCCGGTGATGGTGAAGCCGAGGTAGGCGGGGGTGGCGTCGGCCGGGACGCCGATGGTGTCGGTGTCGAGGGCGTGCACCACGACGAAGTAGCGGTGCGGGCCGTGCCCCGCCGGCGGGGCCGCGCCGAGGTATCGGGCCGCGCGGGCGTCGTTGGCCAGTTGGTAGGCGCCTTCGGGGAGGCCGGAGCCGGTGTCGTCGCCCGCGCCTTCGGGCAACGCGGTGACGGTGGCGGGGATGTCGGCCACGGCCCAGTGCCAGAACCCGGAGCCGGTCGGCGCGTCCGGGTCGTACACCGTGACGGCATAGCTCTTCGTCCCCTCAGGGGCGCCGCTCCACGACAGTTGCGGGGAGACGTCCTTGCCTCCCGGAACGCCCGCGGACAACTGCGCGGCGGGCCAGGGAGCGCCGTCGGCCAGCGTGGTGCTGGTGACGGTGAAGGAAGGCACCTCGGGGAGGCGGGCAAAGGGGTTGTTCACGTCTGCTCCTTGAGTGAGCCGGTGAGGAGGTCAGCCGAGGAGTCGGCATCCACGGACGACGCCATCGAGAGTGCCGTCCGGACATCATCGACCATAACACGAATAATCGATTATTTGGCGAATGGTCTATCCTGAGGTCATGACGCAGACCGCCGGCCCATCGACGAAGCAGATGCTCTCCGAGCGGGTCCACGCCCGGCTCCAGGAAGCGATCATGAGGGGCGAGTACGCACCGGGCGAGGCGCTCAAGCCGCAGGAGCTGGCCCAGCAGCACCACGTCAGCCTGGCCGTCGTACGCGAGGCTCTGGTGCGCCTGGTCGGCGAGGGCATCGCGGTGCGGCTGCCCAACCGCGGCTTCGCCGTCCCCGACTTCTCGGACCAGCGGTGGCAGCAGATCGCGGAGGCCCGCCGCACGATCGAGCCGGTCATGCTGCGCCTGGCGATCGAGCGCGGCGACCTCGACTGGGAGGCACGGGTGCGGGCGGCCCACCACCGCCTGACCCGCACGCCGGTGTACGTACCGGAGGAAGGCGAGTACTACAGCAGCGCGTGGTCCGAGGCACACCGCGCCTTCCACCGGACGCTGCTGGACGGGTGCGGCAACCCCGTGCTGCTGGACACGTTCGACCGACTGTGGACGGCCGGCGAACTGGCCCGCCGCTGGTCGGCGCAGCGCACACCCAGCCGCGACGGGGCCGCGGAACACCGCCGCCTGGAGGAGGCGGCTCTGGCCCGCGACGCCGACACCGCCGCCGAGGTCCTGGCCCAGCACCTGACCCTGACCGTCGCCGCCCTCACCTCCACACCTGATGCACCTGATGAGGTCGCCAGGCCACAGCTGTGACCTGCCACAGCCGACAGAGTTGGCCCACAGCCGGCAGTCCGGCCCACAGGTGGCGGTGCGGTCCACAGGTGGCGGTGCGGTCCACAGGTGGCGGTGCGGTCCACAGGTGGCGGTGCGGCCAGCCGCAGCAACCGCAGCAGCCGATCCACTCAACGCCGCCGCCGCGGCTGACGGCCCTGCCATGCTCGGCATGCTGGGGTGCACTCGCCTGACGTGCTTGCTCGACCGGCCGCCAATCACACGGTCGTCGCTCCGGCCCGCCGCCCTTGACGGCCATGCTCGGCATGCTGAGTTCCATCCGCCTGACGTGCCTACCTGACCGGCCTCCAAGCAGGTGACCAGCCAGTTCGCCTGACAACCGCAAACGGGAAGACGTGGTCGGCGGTCCCGGAAGGATGCCGGGAACTCACCGACGGAGGCCGTGAACAGACCCCACGGAGGCCGTGCTCAGGCCCCACGGAGATCGCGGGCAGGCCCCACGGAGATCGCGGGCATGCCGCACGAGAGTCCACCACCGCCAGACCGACCAGCTGGCCGAGCTCGCGGCCGAGCGGGGCGGCGGCGACTACGTGCGCAAGCCGGCCAAGGAGATCATCCCGAACGAGCAGGCCGACGTCCAGAAGATGTCCGGCTGGCTCACGTCGTGGTCCTGCGCTGCTCCCACGACGGCTCACCACCGACCTCGACCTCGGCGACGCGCGCAGGACGCGAAAAGCCCCCGCGTGATGATCCACGCGGGGGCTTTCGTCAGAACAGGGTCAGTTCTGGATCGGAGCGGCGATCGCGGCGGCCGAGTCCGGGATCTTCGAGGACGTCTCGCCCTTGAAGATGAACTTGGCGTTGTCGCCCTCGCCCTCGATCGTCACCTTCACGACCTGCCCCGGACGGAGCTCGCCGTAGAGGATCTTCTCCGACAGGGAGTCCTCCAGCTCGCGCTGGATCGTCCGGCGCAGCGGCCGGGCGCCCATGACGGGGTCGTAGCCGCGGTCGGCCAGCAGTTGCTTGGCGTCGGGAGAGACGTCGAGCCCCATGTCGCGGTCCTTCAGCCTGGCGTCGACCTGGGCGAGCATCAGATCCACGATCTTGATGATCTCGGCCGGCGTGAGCTGGTGGAAGACCACGATGTCGTCGACACGGTTGAGGAACTCGGGCCGGAAGTGCTGCTTGAGCTCCTCCTGCACCTTGGCCTTCATCCGGTCGTAGTTGGAGTCGGCGTCGTTGGACTTCGCGAACCCGACCCCGATGCCCTTGGAGATGTCGCGGGTGCCGAGGTTGGTGGTCATGATGATGACCGTGTTCTTGAAGTCGACCACCCGGCCCTGGGCGTCGGTCAGGCGACCGTCTTCCAGGATCTGCAGCAGCGAGTTGAAGATGTCGGGGTGGGCCTTCTCGATCTCGTCGAACAGGACCACGGAGAACGGCTTGCGCCGCACCTTCTCGGTGAGCTGGCCGCCCTCCTCGTAGCCGACGTAGCCGGGAGGCGAGCCGAACAGCCTGGAGACGGTGTGCTTCTCCATGAACTCCGACATGTCCAGGCTGATCAGAGCGTCTTCGTCACCGAAGAGGAACTCCGCCAGAGCCTTGGACAGCTCGGTCTTACCGACACCGGACGGGCCGGCGAAGATGAACGAACCACCGGGACGCCGCGGGTCCTTCAGACCGGCGCGGGTGCGCCGGATGGAGCGCGACAGGCCCTTGATGGCGTCGTCCTGGCCGATGATCCGCTTGTGCAGCTCGTCCTCCATGCGGAGCAGGCGCTGCGACTCCTCCTCGGTCAGCTTGAAGACCGGGATGCCGGTGGCGGTCGCCAGGACCTCGGCGATGAGCTCCTGGGTGACCTCGGCGACGACGTCCATGTCGCCGGCCTTCCACTCCTTCTCCCGCCGCTCGCGCTTGAGCTGCAGCTGCTTCTCCTGGTCGCGGAGGGCAGCGGCCTTCTCGAAGTCCTGCGCGTCGATCGCGGACTCCTTGTCGCGACGGACGTTGGCGATCTTCTCGTCGTATTCGCGCAGGTCCGGCGGAGCGGTCATCCGGCGGATGCGCATCCGGGAGCCGGCCTCGTCGATGAGGTCGATCGCCTTGTCGGGAAGGTAGCGGTCGCTGATGTAGCGGTCGGCCAGCTGCGCGGCGGCGACCAGCGCGTCGTCGGTGATGGACACGCGGTGGTGCGCCTCGTAGCGGTCGCGCAGACCCTTGAGGATCTCGATCGTGTGGCTGAGCGAAGGCTCGGCCACCTGGATCGGCTGGAACCGGCGCTCGAGCGCCGCGTCCTTCTCCAGGTATTTGCGGTATTCGTCGAGCGTGGTCGCACCGATCGTCTGCAACTCGCCGCGGGCCAGCATCGGCTTGAGGATGCTGGCGGCGTCGATCGCGCCCTCGGCGGCGCCCGCACCCACGAGCGTGTGCAGCTCGTCGATGAACAGGATGATGTCGCCGCGCGTGCGGATCTCCTTGAGCACCTTCTTCAGGCGCTCTTCGAAGTCACCGCGGTAGCGTGAGCCGGCCACCAGAGCACCGAGGTCAAGCGTGTAGAGCTGCTTGTCCTTCAGCGTCTCGGGCACCTCGCCCCTGACGATCTTCTGCGACAGGCCTTCGACGACGGCGGTCTTGCCGACGCCGGGCTCGCCGATGAGAACGGGGTTGTTCTTGGTCCTCCTGGAGAGGACCTGCATGACCCGCTCGATCTCCTTCTCACGGCCGATGACCGGATCCAGCTTGCCCTCGCGGGCGGCCTGGGTCAGGTTGCGGCCGAACTGGTCGAGCACCAGGGAGGTCGACGGAGCGGACTCCTGCGGCCCGCCGGCCGCGGCCGGCTCCTTGCCCTGGTAACCGTGGAGCAACTGGATGACCTGCTGCCTGACACGGTTGAGATCAGCTCCAAGCTTGACCAGCACCTGAGCCGCCACACCCTCACCCTCACGGATGAGCCCGAGCAGGATGTGCTCGGTGCCGATGTAGTTGTGACCCAGCTGCAAAGCCTCACGGAGCGACAGCTCGAGGACCTTCTTGGCCCGCGGGGTGAACGGAATGTGCCCCGACGGAGCCGACTGGCCCTGGCCGATGATCTCCTCGACCTGCTGGCGCACACCCTCAAGGCTGATGCCGAGGCTCTCCAGAGCCTTGGCGGCTACGCCCTCACCTTCGTGGATCAAACCAAGAAGAATGTGCTCAGTGCCGATGTAGTTGTGGTTGAGCATCCTGGCCTCTTCTTGGGCCAAGACGACAACACGCCTCGCTCGGTCGGTGAACCTCTCGAACATCTCGTCGCTCCTCACAGAGCGGTCAGTCAGGCCGGTAAATCCGGTCCCGTCCTCCCGCATGCTAGCCCTGGCTCGGCGAACCGTGCCCACTGCCGCTGACACGCTCTATAGCAGACACGTTCCCCGAGAGCAGGGCGTTCACCCTCCATCCAACTACTGTTCGGGGGTGACGTGTTCCCGATACGCCGCAAGCGAACGATGTTTAGGACCCTTCGCGGAAGCGGCTCCATAACGCCGCACACGGTGTACGCGAACCCACACGGATCAGCCATCGGACGCTCGGTGCGAAGGCCGGCACGGGGACGCCCTTCACCCCTGCATCTCAGATGCCGCGTCCGTATCTGTTACGTCAAACATCCTATGTCGCGGCCCAATGCTTGGCCAAACGTGCGCGCTACGCCCTGAGCACAACGGGGCACGGAACGCACATCGCATCGACGGCGAGGAACACACACCCTGTCGGCACAGTACTTATGCCGTAACCGACAGCCGTAACCGACAGCCGTAACCGACGCGCGCCGAGCCGCGCACTGAACGCACACCCGGGCATCGCACACGGGGCATCGCACACAGGGCACCGCACACAGGGCACCGCACACAGGGCACCGCGCCGGCGCACACCGGGCGCCGCTTCCCACCGCACTCACCGTAATCGGATTTCCGTCATCCGGTCAGCCGGGTTACCGGAGTTCATCCCGCATCTTGAGACGGCACCCCCGCAGCCCTTGGCATTCGCCGCCACTCTGCGCACTCTTCGGTTGTACGGCAAACGCAATCTCACGCACTCATAGAGTGACGACTTTGTGAGTGCTTGCCCCAGAAGCGGCAATCTGTGAGGCGTGCTCATGCTTGTGGGTTATGCTCGCTCCGGTACATCGCTCGGCACCGGTTTTGCGCGCCTCAACCGTCCGTCACGGGGCCGGGTTTTGCCCGGCTCACCCGTCCGTCACAGGATCAGGTTTTGCGTCGCCCGCCCGCCCCCGCGGCGCCGGGTTTTGCGCCGCTCGTACGCATCCGGCGCGGGCCCGGGTTTTGCGTGTGCCCCCCGCATCGCGACCCAGGCCGGGTATTCGCTCCCGCCGCGCATCGCGGTCCGTACGGGATTTCCCGGAAGCCCCGGCATCGGCGCGGGACGGGTTTTGCGGAGCTCACCCATCCGTACGCGCCGGGTAATCCGTGACTCCACGCATCCGTTGGAGCGGGGTAATCCGTACCGGAACCGATCACCGCGCCGCCGGTTTCCTCCGTACGGCGGCGGCCTGGATCATGCTTTTGCGTTACAGCGCGTGAAGATCGGCGCCCGGTTAACCGGGGCCATGTTTTCCCTATGGCCCGTTCCATAGCCGCATTGGCGCGAGGTGAGGGCTTTGCGCCACCTCGGGCCGACCCGGTTTGCGTCACCACGGCCGGCCCGGAGACCGGACTCTCACCCGGCGCATCCGCCGCGCCGAATGAGGCATGACGACGGGCCCGCGCGGCTTTGCGCGCGGGGCCGTCGCATTACAGCGTCTCGCCCTGTGAAACGGCGTCAGGGCGGAGCCGGCAAGACGCACGCCCTAATCGCCCACATTTGGGCGCTCAGAAGATCATCGTCCGAGACGCTCCGGTTTCCGGAACGCCCAGGAAACGATCATGCGCTTATGGCGGTCGCCGGGGTCCAAGGCGAGCATCATAAGCGCATGGTCGAGAGCCGGCCCCTTAGTGAGCAGCTTCGTACTTCTCCACGACCGTGGAGGCGATGCGGCCGCGCTCGCTGACCGGCAGGCCGTGGGCCTTGGCCCACTGCCGGATCTCCGAGCTCTTCTCGCGGCTCATCGCCCGGCTGCCGCCGCGGCCACGGCGACGGGTGGAGACGGCGCCCGCCCTGCGCGCATGCTGCACGAAAGGCGTGAGAGCGTCCCGCAGCTTCTTCGCGTTAAGGTCGCTGAGGTCAATCTCATAGGTGGAGCCGTCAATAGCGAAGCTGACCGTCTCATTGGCCTCGCCCCCATCGAGGTCATCGATGAGAATCTCCTGGATCTGCTTGGCCATGTACGCAATCCTTTCGCGGAGCATTGTTTCATTCGCCTGCCCAAACATATACCCGGAAAGGCGTGGAGACAATTCAGCGCTACGGGGATTCGGCTGACTAGCCGATCAGTTCTGGCTCTCGGGCTGATCCTCGCGGTTTCGACGGCCCTGGACGGCCTCGGACCGGACCAACTTCACTACGCCAAAGATGAAGGCGCCGCCCACCACCACCGGGGGGATGAGCGCTGACAATACGTCTGTTAGGGCTTCCATTCGTCCTCGCCTCCACGGCCAGCGGGGTTTCGGGGGCGCAAAAAGCGCTGGGAGCGTGACCGCAGAGAGCCCCGCTCCCTCAAGACACGCAGGCGACAACCACCCGCATCCGACCATAGCGGCACACAGCTGCCCTGCGTGTCACAGGGGCGCCGACACCCGGCAACCCAGACGCCCCATAGCCTAATGCCAGTCTCTCCAGGCTCCTTACCGGATCAAGCGAAAATTTTGCGAAAAGGCATCCGCCCAGGTACGCCTGGCTCAGCGAAGATCTTTTACCACGCGCGTTCCCGCCACCCTGTCGTGCGGACCCCGCTCCAGCGGCTTGTCGATCAGGATGAGCAGCCCTACGCCGAACAGCAACATTCCGGCCAGGAGATTGACCACCGGAATGCCCATCAGCATGATGGGGGCGGGATAGATCAGTGCTCGTTTGAGCAGTGCACGGGCCGGAAGGCCCTGCGGCGCCAGGCGAATCCGCATGATCGCCTTACCGAACGTCCTGCCGTAGCGGGAATGAGCCAGCCAGTCGTAGCCGGCATATGCCAACCCCGCCACCGCCCATGCCAACACGCCGGGCAGTCGTCCGCCGAACACGTCGGCCATCCCGACAGTTCGGAAGAACCCCCATAGCCCGATGAACAGAATGTAATAGAAGACCCCGAAGACGAGTGCTTCAATCAGCCGGGCGCCGAGGCGTTCCCACCATTCAGCGGGTGGCGCGTCCGGGCGCGGCGCGGTCCCGGCCATAACTCCCACCTCGCGTCTCGGCGTAGGGTCCTCATTGTGTACGGCCCCACGCCCAAAACATAGGGGCCGGCGCGAAGCCGGCCCCTGGTTTTGCGGAGAGAAGACCTACTTGATCTTCACCACCACGGTCTTCGCGAACTTGTCGGCGAAGGTCTGCTGCAACGGCTTGTCCCACAGCTGCGAGGCGCCGTTGAGCGCCACCACGGCCCAGCCGACCAGCCAGCCGACGAACGGGACCACGTTGAGGATCCAACCGCCCCACGTCACGCCGGCGCGCTTGAGCGCCATGTCGGTGGGCAGGCCACCGGGCGGCATCATCTGCCCGATCGGGACGACCTTGATGCCCATCACCATCTTGCCGACGGTCTGGCCCTTCGACTTCAGCAGGAAGAAGTCGTAGACCACCCACAGCGCCGTCACGATCACGCTCGTCAGGATCCCCACCACCGAGGAGGTGAGGAAGCCACTGCTCGCGCCCGTCCCGGAGGAGTAGCTGGCGACGAGGAAGAGGCCGAAGATCACGCCGATGACGATGTTGATGATGTAGAGGATGACGATGTCGATGATCCTCGCCACCAACCGCTGCCACCACTCCGCCAGCGGAGCCGGCGCACCGGGCGGCTGGACGCCGACCGGCTGGCCGTAGGGCTGCCCGTAACCGGGCTGCTGGCCGTAGCCCCCCTGCCCGTACTGCTGCGGCTGGCCGTAGCCCTGCTGACCGTAGGCCTGCTGCTGGTCATAACCCTGCTGCGGGTAACCGGGCTGCGACTGCTGCTGCTGCCCGTAGCCCTGCTGACCGTAAGCCTGCTGCTGGTCGTAGCCCTGCTGACCGTAGCCGGGCTG